>CAZOYZ010000214.1:0-1622 GCA_964584045.1 uncultured Prolixibacteraceae bacterium
CTTCCTCCGATGCTGTACCCTACGCATGTCACCTCGATGTTGATCTCCGTGACAGGCGAACGACTGGCGACTGCGAGTTGTATCGGTTGGGGCGACGGCAGTCCGATCCTGAAAGATAATCCGTATCAAAATCCTTTTTGGAACGAGACCGCATTTTTCAAAACGAATCAGGGCAATGCTTTTTACGGTGAGGTTTGCTGGAGAGGGGCGTTAGCCCATTGCGAGCGCGGCGACTGGCGCGGTGACAAGATGAGTTTTTACATGGGCTATAAAGATACCGGCGTCCACCAGGTAATCACCACCTCAAAAAACAAAAAGGATGACGGCGGATTCGAAGTGAGAGATGTAAAAACGGAGCCATACGCACAGGAAAAATGGTATGAAACAGGGATGCTTCCTGAACCCATGCGGCATAACAGCGGCCATGGCGGGTCACATTGTTTCATCACCAACGAATTTATCAACTCCATTGTTGAAAACAGGAAACCTGAAATTGACATTGCCGAGGCATGGGCCTATACAGTTCCCGGTATCATAGCACACGCATCCGCGTTGAAAGACGGCGAAACGATGAAAATCCCCGATTTAGGGTGATGTTCGGCATTGAGCAGCACACGGCGGGCAGCATCATCCGGCGGGCTTTTTCTAAATTTAATTATGGAAGATTTTATGGCATGAATCTTTTGACCTGGTGTTGAATAGGTTCTTGAATTTTGTTATATTCAGGAACGTTTTCTACCTTTGTCAAAATCAACAGGAAGTAAATTTTTCGATGTTCATGAAGACAGACAAGGAACGATCATTCAGTAAATCTACCGTTTCAAGGCGGGCCGGCATTTTGGAGGAATTGGAGTCGAAAGGA
Source organism: uncultured Prolixibacteraceae bacterium (assembly GCA_964584045.1). Taxonomy (GTDB): domain Bacteria; phylum Bacteroidota; class Bacteroidia; order Bacteroidales; family Prolixibacteraceae; genus JBCFBK01. The sequence continues at coordinate 863 of CAZOYZ010000214.1, forward strand.
CAGGTCTCCGTGAAGGAGTTAAGTAAGATGTTCGAAATCAGCGAGGTGACAATCCGCAACGATCTGATTCATCTTGAGAAGCAGAATATGCTGATTCGTGCACGGGGCGGTGCCATTAAGGTGAAACACTACAGGATGGCGACTGGTCCGTCTTTTCCCGATAATCAAAAGGGATATCTTCCCGAAAAACAAGCTATTGCAAAAACTGCTGTGAAGCTGGTCCAGAACGGTGATACGATTGTTTTGGACTCGGGAACGACGACAACAGAAATCGCGAAAAACCTGGGGGAGTTTAAGAATCTGACCATTATTACCAATGCGCTGAATATTGCGGGCATCCTGGCGACGTACGAAGGCGTCCGTGTCTTTATGCCGGGCGGATCACTGTGCGGAAAGTCCTTGTCGCTGGTCGGTGCCCTGGCTGATGAGAATTTTGAAAAGTTTTATTGCGACAAACTGTTCCTCGGGGTTGATGGTTTTGACACCACGCACGGACTGTCTACGCCCAATTCGGAGGAGGCACATCTGAATCAGGTCATGATTAAAATCGCCAAACAGGTCATCGTGGTTGCTGACTCACGAAAGTTTGAGCGGCGGCGGTTTGCCTTTATCGGTCCGGTGTCTGCTGTTCATACGGTCATCACCGATTCGGGCATCACGGAGGAGGATAAAAACCGGCTTGAAAAGGACGGCGTGAACGTGATCGTCGCTTAATCGTTCCGGTACGGACTCAAATTTCGACTTTACCCAGTTTAACGAA
>CAZOYZ010000214.1:1722-2780 GCA_964584045.1 uncultured Prolixibacteraceae bacterium
GCCAGCTCGTTGGTCAGGTCGGGGTTTTCGGCCAGCCAGTCTTCGGCAAAACCATGGTAGCCAATGTAGGTGGCGTGCATGAGTTCGATGGCTTTTCGCATGACCTCCGCACCCGAACAGCCGTATTTGGGAATGATGCCGGCGCCGTTTTTTCCCAGCCAGTTGCCGTCTCTTTTTATTGCGCTGTAGTGCTGAAGTTCAAAGACAATTGGCCTTTCCAGGTACAAAGGATCGTAAAATTCAGGGTTGGTAACAGTCCATGTGTCGAGGTTGTGGTCAAAATACCAATCCACCAGGGGACTGTCGTCGCGAAAGGAAATGCCGTGTTTGATGACGTATTCGTAAAGCATTTTCACATCATCCCTCTCCTTCCTTTCACAGATTAAATCATCGTTACAGACCAGTTGGCTCTTTTTGAAGTTGTTCAGAAAAATGGCAATATTCGCTTTTACTTCACTTACCGTTGGCGGTATTTTCGTTGAAAAGCTCGTATGTCCTTCCCCCCATTCTCCAATACTGCCAATGTCAATGTAGCTCACCCAGGGCTGACCATCGTAACGGGCAGCGAATGCGCTTTGGAACTGGTTCAGTTTTTCGAGGTAAACGGGGTCGTCCCACACCGGGACCCATGACTTAATCCCCTTGTATTCAGCAACTGTCCCTTTTGCACCGGCGTTTGCCACCCAGATTGGCGTGGCATATTGAACGCCGTGAAGCTCCTGTCCGACCGAACCCGGAAAAGTCCCGGTTTCTTTGCTGGTGATCCTGAACGCAATATGGTAGCCGAGCGGAACATATTTTTCGACAACTTCATCAATGCGGTGCCAATCGTACTGCCTCTCTTCCGGTTCCAGAAAACTCCATGCCAGGCGGAGATAAAGGTGATCCATTCCAGGGAAAGACCTGAAAATTTGTTCATCTTTGATTTCATAACGGTCAATGCCGTTGTCGAGCAAATGATGATACCAGCCTTTGTGCGGATTCTTCAGGACGCGAACGGTGTCCCACTCAGCCGTGAAATCGACGGTGTTGACGGTATTTTTTTCCGTGCAGGCAAG
>CAZOYZ010000214.1:2880-6398 GCA_964584045.1 uncultured Prolixibacteraceae bacterium
CCGGCAGAAGGGAAAGCAGCAGTGCGTACTCATTTTAATAACCTGCCTGGTGTTTTCTCTCGTTTTTCAGGCACAACAGCAGGCCTGTGCCAGTGCGTTATCATCCATCGGTCTTCATGTTATTCCTTATCCGCGGCAAGTGTACCTGGAGGGGGAGGATTTTTCGTTCTCCGGCGAATTGACGCTTGTTCTGGGTCCTGGTTGTTCGGAGGCCGATCGTTTTGCGGCGCAGGAGCTGGCCGGCGATTTAAAGTCCGGCTGGGGTATTCATGCGGTGCTGTCTGAAAAACAGGGTGAACGATCAGTGGTGTTGACACGCAAGGACGGCTCCGGTGTGTTGAAGCCGCAGGGATATCAGTTAAAAACTACTGAAAGAGAAGTGCTTATTTCGGCAAAAGACGAGGCCGGATTATTTTACGGGACCCGGACTTTTCTTCAGCTTATTCAGAAAACCAGTGAAGGTTTTCGTGTTCCGGGCCTGCATATCACCGATTGGCCTGATATTGAAAAGCGTGCTGTACATTACGATACCAAACATCACCAGGACAGGCGATCGTACGTGGAAAGCTTTATAAAAGATCTGGCTCATTATAAGATCAATCAGCTCGTGTGGGAGTGGGAGGATAAACTGGCGTATGAAAGCCATCCTGAAATAGGGGCGCCGGGCGCTTTTACCATCCAGGAAATGCAGGATTTTACCCGTTTTGCGAAGAAATACCATGTTGAACTTGTTCCCCTGGTGCAGGGTCTGGGGCATGTGAGTTTTATATTAAAATGGCCGCAATACAAACATTTAAGAGAAATTGAAGCATCAAACTGGGAGTTTTGTCCACTGAATGAGGGAAGCTATGAGCTGCTTTTTGACCTGTGGGAGGAAGCGATCGAGGCGACTCCCGGTTCAGCATATATTCATATTGGTTCGGATGAAACCTTTGAACTGGCGGCCTGTCCCGAATGTCAGAAAAAGGCAGAGGAGTTGGGAGAAAGCGGCCTCTATCATTTATTTGTGAAGAAAGCGGCAGAACATCTGCAGAAGCTTGGGAGGAAGGTGATGGTTTGGGAAAGGCCGATGGGTTGGCAACAGGGGCCAAAGCCGGGCCAGGCAGGAACTCCCGCAAAGGGGCTGGTGCTCACTGAAAGTTATAACTACGAGACTGAAGATTATCGTCATGCAAAAGAAGCCAAAGATTTGGGTTATGAAATTTACGCGTATGATCCCAATCCTGGGATTGAACCCCTTTTCCTCCCTTACCGGTTCCGGCAAACGGAGAAGGAGAAAAGAGTCATTGAGGGCTGTTTGGAAAATTCGTACCGTTTTTTGACATCTGCCGCCACGTCGGGAGTTTTTGACGGCATGATCAGGACATCCTGGGATGACTCCGGGCTTCACAATCAGATGTGGATGCTGTGTTTTGTCACCTCTGCCGCGTATTCCTGGAACGGCAGTCAGCCTGCTTTGGCAGAATTTGAGGAGTCATTCTTTAAAAGTTATTACGGTTCATCCGTCCGGGACATGATCGAACTGTACCAGTTGCTGAATGAAGGCGCCTATTATTACTCATGGACTTTGGAACGGAATGTCTGGCATTTCGGGGAAATTGGAAAAACGCACTTGCCTGACCTTCCCCGGAGGGAGCACATGGAATATGATCCATACTGGAATACGGAATACAGGGATAAGGTTTCTGAATCGGAGGAGATGCTGAGCAAAATGCGGCGGGCGCTTCTTATTATTGAAAACAACAGGAACCTGATGTCCGGGCATGAATACGATTTTGAGGTGTACCGGACGATCGCGAAGCTGATCGAACATACCTGTCTCACCTATAAAGATCTTTCAAACCTTGAATATACGATCACCCAGGCCCACCGGCTGACTTACCTGAATAAGCAGAAGGCTTATGATCAACTGGCGAAGGCGAGGGATATCCTGGCTGCCAGTCTGGCAAGAAGGGCCCGGGTTTATGACGACCTGGCCGGGGTTTGGGAAAAAACACGGTTGCCTAAAGGGATGTCGACGCCGGCGAAGAAGTATTTTTATCAGGAGGACCGGGCCCGTCACTATGCCAACCGGACCGCGGATCTGTCTTACCTGATCTATGATGAGCAACTGCTGGATATGGAAGGATATCAGAAAAAGCTTGAAGCGTATATGGCCTGGTATAAAAAGCTTTGGCTGGATTGAAGTCAAATCGTCTTCCTCTTTTTCAGCCCAGCCAGGCTCCCTGATCCTTTAAAAGTTGTTTGAGCCTGGAGACGTCAACATCCCCGACCGCGGTCCGTTCTTTGGCGGCCAGCGCTGCTGCTGCTCCGGCGCCATGCCCGGTAACCAGGCAGGTGCCAATGATCCGGGTGTCTTCAACAAGTTCGCGTTCAAAGCAAAAACACCGGCCTGCAACCAGCAGGTTTTTGGTTTTTTTAGGTACCAGCGACCGGTATGGAATTTGCCACAGGGGCCGGTCTGCTTTCGAAATCCTTTTTCCGCGGTAAGGAATCGAAGTCCATGCACCGCTGACCCCGATCACGTCATCAAACGATTTAAAGGTCATCGTATCTTCGAGGGTCAGCTTATATTGTCCTTCCAGAATCCGGGACATGCGGACACCCAATTGAGACGCGGTATCCAGCAGGAAGACGTCCTCGTGCCCGGGTGTCTGGCGGATGGTTTGGACACTTTCCCATATTTCTTTCCTGTATTTGACCTGCAGCCGGGATAATGTCTCCGCGTCGGTCCCGTCCTGATCATTGAGCCCATGCATGTTTACCCAGTTTACACCTGGCAATGGGGTCGGCTGGCCCACAAACATTTTTTTGTAACCGGCTTTGCTTTTGTCGATACGGTCCACGTTTCCCAACCGGTGTACCAGTCCGATGTGATAGTTCATTTTGTCAAACGATTCCCCTGCCAGATTCAGAATATCGCCATCGCCGGTACAATCGACCACAATTTTGGCCAGGATCGCCATTCTCCCCGATTTGGTTTCAACGCATACACCCCTGATGGTATCACCATTCATGATGACGTTGGCGCCCCAGGCGTGGTAAAGCATTTTCACACCGGCCTCGCCGGTCATTTCGTCCAGGACATATTTAGCCGCCTCCGGGTCTACCACCGGATTTTCCTCATCCAGCGTCATGCCCAGCTCTTTCAGTCTCCTGGCCATTTCGCCTCCGATGCCCCGGATGACCTGTTTTTTATTCCTTTCCCGATCCACGGCATGAGTCGAGAGCAGAGGCAAAACCAGTCCTCCGGTCCACAAGCCGCCCAAGTGGTTGTAACGCTCTACCAGAAAGGTCTCAGCGCCGGCTCTACCGGCTGCGATGGCAGCGGCTGTGCCGGCAGGGCCGCCCCCGACAACAAGCACGTCCGTACTGGCAAGTACCGGAATCTCCCGGGCCGGTTCGGTGATCATACCCGGGTGGCGGGCAGCTGACTGCTTCGCCGTCACTTCCTGTTCCGGAGAAGACTCCGGCTTGCGGTTACAGCCAAAGCCCAAGCCGAATGCTCCGCCGGTTAA
>CAZOYZ010000214.1:6498-8594 GCA_964584045.1 uncultured Prolixibacteraceae bacterium
GGGCAGCCAGACATAGCGGCCGTCGATGGCATTGTCCGGGTTCCAGCGGTCGGCCATGAAGATGAAATGTCCTTTTCTGGAAGGATTCTCGAGAACAAAGGTGCTTTGCGAATTGAAGGTAATACTGACTTGTTCTTCACTTCCCCTGCAGGGATTTCCCAAAGGTTCCCACGGACCGTAAATATGGTCTGATACAAATGATCGTGCCGCATTCGGCGCCCATCCTGTACAACCTGAAGTGATCATGTAATATTTGCCGTCTTTCCTGAAGATGGCCGGCGCTTCATTAAGACCACCCGGCATCATGGTGACATAGTCTTCGGTGAAGCCGGTATAAGCCTCATTCAACAGTGAAATATGGAGGGTCAGGTTTTCTTCCGAGGCATGAATATGATAAGCCTTTCCGTCCTCATCCACAAACAGGGTCATGTCGCGGGCCATTTGTCCCTTTTCAAAGTCGCGGTGAACGAACAACCCGTCGGCGACAGCCTGTTTCCATTCGTCCGATCCTTCCTTCAGGTTGTCCGGGAAACTCATAGTCTTCTGATCGTCGGTAAAGTTAAGCGGCCAGTGGCCGGCATTCGGATTAACGCTTTCGAGGTAGCTAAACGGGCCGGTGGGCTGATCGGCGATGGCGACGCCTGTCTTTGCAGCCTTGTATCCCATCCCCTTTAATTCGTGATGGAACCACATCACAAATTTTTTGGTGTTCTTATTGTAGATTACTTTGGGCCGCTCAATGATGCAACCTTTCACGATCATACTCCCGGGATCGTCCGATACGGCCAGGGCAATTCCCTCGTCTTTCCAGTTGTACATGTCTTTTGACGAGTAGCAGTGGACTCCAACCATCGCCACATTCCCGGCTTTGCCTTCAATCTTATGTTCGCCGTACCAATAGTATGTCCCGCTGTGTTTGAGTATTCCCCCGCCGTGGGCATTGATGTGAACACCGTGGTTATCAGGCCATAATTCACCGGGCGTAAAAGATTGCCGGGTAGTCTGTCCCGCAAGGTTTGCGGCACTTGTTGCAACCGAAAGCGCAATGAAGCAAAATTTCAGGGTTTTCATCATAAAAGGATTAGCTCGTTTATTATACAGATTTAAAAGAGGCCTGTAGTTTTTATGGAAAACCACAGCGCATACTCCCTTGATTATTCGTGGGCAAAAGATACAAAAAAACTTGATGACTGACCGGTCAATGTGAATTTTTCCTCTTCATCAGGGCTGACAACGGAAAATTCGTTTTATAATTGAGTTTGCCGGAACGTAATTTGAGCAGGTTCATCGGCAAGAAGAGTAAGTCAGACATTATTTTGTTAGTTTTGTTCCACCAGTTGTTGTTATAATGACCGAAACTGAAGCAAAACTTATAGAGAAGATAAAAAACGGCGACGATGTTGCGTTTAAAGTGATCTACAACATGTATTTTCCCAGGTTGTATTATTTTATCCGTGAATTCATCGGATTGGATGACCTGACAGAAAATGTGGTGCAGGATACATTCGCCACGCTTTGGGAAAAAAGGCGCACCCTGAGGGAGGACGTCAATATCCGTTCATATTTGTATTCTGTCGCCAAGAACAATTGCTTGTACAGGCTGAGAGATCAACGCTACCAACAAAGACTTTTTGTTTCAGGCTCACCCGACAGCAAAGAATTAGCACAAAATTTAAAAGCTTTGGATTCGGTCGATACCTCCGCCCTTGCATTTCACGAAATTGAGCAGATCATTGAAAAAACGTTGGAAGGACTGACTCCGCAATGTAAAAGGGTATTCATGCTCAGCCGGTTTGAAGGAATGAAAAACAGGGAGATCGCAGAGGGACTTCACATCACGGTGAAAGCGGTGGAGGGGCATATGACGAAAGGTCTGAAAATCTTTAAAGCAGCATTAAAAGACTACCTGCCGCTGGCTGCGCATCTTTTCCTTCCGTAATGTTCCCGTTCAGCACGATCAAAAAATTATTTTTTGATGAATTTTGATCTGGGGTAAATTCAGTTTCGTGCAAATCATAGTTGTATGGAAAGAAGCATGAACAATACCGACGATATCATAAGACTTGCTGCCGGCTGTGCGGACCCCGAACGTAAAG
>CAZOYZ010000215.1:0-1801 GCA_964584045.1 uncultured Prolixibacteraceae bacterium
TTAAAATGAAAACAGGCCTTACGCCCAATCAGTTCCGGGAGATGAGCTGAGCTTCAGTAACTCTTCACGACTTTTGGCCGGAAACCGCAAATTTCCGGTTATTCCGGCTTCAAATTCTCTCTTTTTCTGCGCGATATCTTCAGGTGCCTGCCGAAAAATTTCGGATGTCCAATCAGACATTAAAGTTTCTTTCTCAGGTCCAAGACTAACAGCAGTTTTTGAATTCGGGTTTTAGGTTTTGCCAGCTGCCATTCCTTGATTATGATCTATATACATGTGAACTTACAACATATCCAACACGCGTACAAATCCTGTTCTTTTTAATAGATTTCAGGAACCCCCGCCGGCACGACCGGGCTCACCATTTCTCTCAGCTTTCCCTCCGCTCCCTAGCTTCCTTTTGGGCCATCGGTAACAGAGACTTTTATGAAATGACTTCCAGTTGACCCTATCTCTGTTTATCGCATAAGGATGATGATAAACCTTATGTATCTCCTCTTTTGTATTTTTAGTAGTAATGTGCGTCCACCAGCATAAAAACCATACAAATTCGGGTCTTTTTCCTTCCAACCATTCCATTTCAGGCAACCATCCTAATTCAGTAAACGAAACAATACCATGTTTTGTCAATGATTTTAACTCATTGATATCACTCTTCAATGATGTATCATTATCCCAATTCTTCAGGCCATCGGTATACCCGTCAAGCCCCACGAGATCCACATAGTCATCTCCGGGATAGAAATCTGAAATCTTACGACTGATATTTGGTGACCAAACCCAGATCAGATTATTTAAATGATGGTAATTTGTATACCGCTTGTACATCATTTTCCACAGTTCTTTGAAACTCGTTTTATTTCCCCACCAAAACCAATTGCCGTTCATTTCGTGATAGGGTCTCCATAATACCACAACACCGTTTTTCTGTAACTTTTTCAAATAGGCAGCAATGGTATCGATATGGGCGATAAATTTTTCATGGATTTCGGTTCCGTCTGACAACAATTGATTGAACCGCACTTCTGACATCGGTTTCTGTGTATCTTCAAAAGGACCTTCATTAACAGTCCCGTTCCAGTGATCCGGATTAACCTGATGCCAGGATATGGTCACCAATCCCCCATTTTCCCATTGTTCAGTTGCTGCATTGACAACATCCAACCGTTTTTTAAAGGCCTTTTCACCATAGCTAAAGTCTTCTCCCAATAATGCAGGATATTTGCCGGTTATTTCAACGACCTCATCCGTCCATCTCATGACATCGGAAGCCAGGTTTTGTTGACCGGTCAGTATCCCTTTCCCTTTTAAATCCATTAAATAATTCAATACTTTCCTGACATCCCTTGTTGCTGAACGGTTCACCGGATTTATTGAAAATGCAGAATAAAAAATCATTAACAAGATGCTTGGAAGATAAAGTTTTTTCATTTTGTTAATTTTGTTATTAAAGAAGGGGCTGTAGTACAGCCCCTTCCCTATATTAGCTAAAACAGGATACTGGTTGTAGCTGTAAAACTTAGTAGCCTGGATTTTGAGGAAGCAGGTTCGGGTTCCGGTCCAGCTCATCCTGTGGAAGCGGTAAAAGATATTGATTTGCGTTAAAATTGTTGTGTGGTTCCAGCGAATTCGGGCCTTTGAAGACTTCATCGCCCATCTGCCGGCGTTTGATATCCCACCAGCGTTTAAATTCAAAACTCAGTTCAAGCCGCCTTTCATCCAAAACGAGTTTCCGGAAATCGTCTTTGGAAATCCCGGAGGCAACGTTAACCGGGAAATTAGTTGCAGTTCCTGCCCAGTT
>CAZOYZ010000215.1:1901-6580 GCA_964584045.1 uncultured Prolixibacteraceae bacterium
GCCACTTCCCTCCTGTAATCCCTGGCATCCCAGGTCGTATAAACTGCTAACGAAGGAACGCTAACATCCCATCCTGCTACTTCATCCGACCCACTCATTCCGGTAAATGCAGCATGATAATCCATATTATAAGGCCAGGATCCCTCAAGCCCTTTAAACTCGATGGCATAAATGTGTTCAGCCATACCCTCCTGCTTGGTTGCATCAAAGAGATCCTGATAATCCGGTTCAAGGGCATAACCAAGACCTGCTGCGTGATCGATCACCCATTTAGCATGGTCGTACGCTTCCTGCCAGTTCCCTAATGTTAAATGCACATCTGCCAGCATAGAATATGCCGATCCTTTTGATGCCCTGCTTCTGGCATTTTGAGGATGTTCCATGGGCAGATTTTCCTTGGCAAATTCCAGGTCGGCAATGATATGGGCATATACTTCGTCAGCAGATGTTTTTGAAATAGTTTTTACTGATTCAGGATCTTTTATGGCTTCTCCAATGTAAGGAATATCTCCAAAAAGCCTGACAAGTGTAAAATAAGTAAAGGCACGAATAAATCTTGCTTCTGCAATCAGAACATTTCTATTGTTACTGTCATTGAGCAATTCTGCACCTTCAATGGCTGAATTAACCGTTCCGATGATGGAATAGGAAGCCGGCCAGAAAGTGGTTATCAATAAATTAGTAGCATCGCAGTTAAAATCATTGATCTGTATCCTCGCTGCCACAGTCCCCCTGTTGCCAATATCGACCATGTCGCTCCTTAAGATAATAGCCAAAGTCAGTTCACGTCCCCAGTAGTTATTTGATGCCATCTGCCCAATGGCGCCGTTAATTGCCAATTGCACTTCTTTCTCCGTCCTGAAAAAGCCTTCAGGAGCAAGCAAGCCTACAGGGTGTTCTTCCAGGTCAGTACAACTGAATGCAAACAGGGTCAGAAGAACTGATACAAGTATTTTTTGGATTTCCATCTTATTCATTTTTAATTTATTTGCTTGTTAAAATTTCACCTGAATACCAACTGTATATGATTTCGCGTTCGGATAACTTCCATAATCCAACCCAAGGTTAACATTCCCTCCATAGGAACCGCCGCCCATCCAGTTTACTTCCGGGTCATATCCGGGATAATCGGTTATTGTGAACAGGTTCTGGGCACTTACATAAATCCGGGCGAAACTAATTCCGACAGGTTTAATGATTGAAGCGGGTATTTTGTACCCCAATGACAGGTTTTTTAATCTGATAAAACTGCCGTCATAAACAAAACGGTTTGAAGATTTTCTTGGGCGGGAATCACTCGCTTTTGGCACATCGGTATCTGTATTGGTTGGCGTCCAGCGGTGAAGTGCCCGTGTCGTGGTATTGTTATAACCTGACATGAGCTCCAGTTCAAACAATGTAAAACTATAGACATCATTCCCCTGGGAAGCCTGGACGAAAATATTCATATCAAATCCTTTGTACTCCAATGTATTGTTCAAACCCCATATAAAATCAGGATTCGGATCACCAATGATTGTCCTGTCATTGCTATCCAATTTGCCATCACCACTTATATCCCTGAATTTTTCACCACCTGCGCTTAGTTCAAAACCACCCCCGGGGAGAAACGTATCACCCTCCTGGTAAACGCCATCATAAACATATCCAAAGAACTGCCCCATCGGTTCGCCTTCCCTCAGGATGGTTGAATTAGTTATTCCAACCATATGACCTGGAGATGTGTCAACAAAAATATCATTCCCGTCAGGCAACTCCAGAATCTTGTTCCGATGCCGTGATAAATTAAAATCGGTCGTCCACTTAAAGCTTCCGTTAAAATTCACAGTCGACAATGTGACTTCAAATCCCTTATTCTCAATGGAACCGATATTCTTAAGCAACGACGTATACCCCGAGTACTCGGGCAAAGGGAGACTGAATAAGAGATCAGTTGTCTTCTTATAATAATAATCACTGACAATGTAAATACGTTGATCGAATAATCCTAAATCAAAACCGATATCGGTCTGTGCTGTGCTTTCCCAGGTGAGATTCTCGTTGGCAACAGTGCTTGGTGCTACCGCATTCACCAACTGGTTATTAATAATCGTACTTGGAATTGACGCCAATCTGGCTAAGGATTCATATGGACCAATAGCCTGGTTACCTGTTATACCATAACTGGCTCTTAATTTGAAGAGACTGATTTCAGGTATGCTTTTCATGAAATTTTCTTCCGAAACATTCCATGCAAGTGCCCCCGAGGGAAAGAATGCCCATTTGTTGTTCTTAGCAAACCTTGAAGATCCGTCATAACGGGCGTTAAATGTAACCAGATAACGATTAAATAGTTTATAATTTACTCTCCCGTAAAAAGATGCTAATTCCGATTCAGTTAAAGTTGACCTCGGATTTTTTGCAGCAGATCCGCCACCCAGGTTCCAGTAGGAAAAGGCGTCGGTAATAAAGTTTTCACTGATCGCGCGCCAGAACTCAGAATGAAATGATTGGTAGGAATAACCGGCCATAAGCGTCATATCGTGGATATCATTCACATTCTTATTAAATGTAAAATAGTTCTCATTGATAACATCGGTTGACCTGTAACCATCGATATAAGCTTGCCCGCCTATTTCTCTCCCTCCAACCATGGTACTCGGGAGATATCGACCATCGCGGCTTGAACTGGTTCTGGCGCCAAACGTTGTCCTGAACTTTAAGCCTTTGGTTAGTAAGTATTCACCGTAAAAATTAGCCTGTAAGTCATCCCCAACCTGGTTTATTGACAACTCTTTTGCAATGGTAACCGGATTATCCCGATCCTGCCCTGCCAGATCCGAGATTCCATAAGATCCATCCTCATTGTATAACGGGACTGTAGGTTCTGTCAAAACAGTCGAAGTCATTACTCCTGTCTGTCCTCCGCCACCGCTCCATTCCTGGGAGATAATACCATCGGAAATAGACCTTGCTGCAAAAAGGCTGACCCCTACCTCCAGATTCTTAGCCGCCTGAATGTTCAGGTTACTGGTTAAAGAATAGCGTTTATACTTGGAGTTGACGACAATCCCTTTCTGGTCGTAAACAATACCGGAAACATAGTAACGCGTATTTTCATTTCCTCCGGATAGAGAAAGTTGGTAATTCTGGATTCCCCCATTCCGAAATACATTGTCCTGCCAGTCTGTATTCGGATAACTGTTGTCAGGATTTAGTAACCCCGGGGTAACGTCATTGACGTAACTGATATAATCAGGTGTCTCAAGCAGATCAAGCTTGTTAATTACATTCTGTAAAGAATAGGAGGATTTTAATTCAATCGTGGTTTTCCTGGCCTTCCCGTGTTTTGTTGTAACCAAAATAACCCCATTTGCACCGCGGGAACCATATATGGCAGTAGCAGAAGCATCTTTCAAAACTTCTACCGACTCGATATCTTCGCTGGGGGGCAGCGTACCACCCGGGAAACCATCAACAACAAATAACGGATCGCTGGATGAATTAACTGATGAAGCACCCCGGATACGCACTTTGTATGACGACCCGGGTTCCCCGTTATTGGATTGGACCATCACACCGGCTGCACGTCCCTGTAGTGACTGAACCATTCCGATTGCAGGATAGGCAGAAATTTCCTCTGACTTTACCGAAGCAACCGATCCCGTCAAATCACTCTTCCTTACGGTTCCATATCCTACTGCCACAACTTCTTCAATTCCAATGGCTTCTTCTTCCATCGTCACATGAATAATTGTTCTTCCTGTCGCCGGTATTTCCTGCGTTTTCATGCCCACGAACGAAAAAACCAAAACGGCATTGTCCGGCACATTGGACAGGTTGTAGTCACCGTTTGTATCAGTGACCGTTCCCTGGGCTGTCCCTTTAATTTGAACGGTCAATCCAGGGAGGGGCGCGCCCGAAGAATCTGTTATTTTCCCCTGTATCTTTTTTACGCCCTGTTGTTTGTTAACAATCTTTTCTGCATCGGGGCTTATGACAATATACCGGTCTACAATTTTATAACTCAGCCCTTTACCCTGTAAAAGCCGGGATAAAATATGATCGATCGTGGCATCCTGAAATTGAGCATCTACTTTCTCATTGACATTGAGTTCATCGTTTTTATAGAAAAAGTAAAACCCGCTCTGTTGTTCCAGCGCACTGAAAACATCAACGATCTGAGCGTCCTTCATGTTCAGGTTGAGACGCTGCGCCTGTGAATAACTTTCAGCACTTATGGCCAGCAATCCCGTTAGTAAAAACAAAACTGTCAGTTTCATGACTCGCATTAATTTTCTGCATCCAAAATCAGGAATGCAATTCGTTAGTTTTTTTTTCATAAATTTGAATTTTGCATGTTAATAATGACCTTGGGTTACAAGGTTGTTATTCAATCCCCATGATGGGTTGGCACTTTATCGTGAGGATGAAAATGATCCGGTGTTAGTTTGCGCTAATACCGGTTCTTTTTAGACGTTTTCATTCATAGGCAATCCGGTTTGATTTTGTCAGCATAATCTCATTTTTGGTTTCAGGGTGTATGGCGATCTTATAATCGATGGGTGAGGAAAGCTTGATAATTTCCAGGATCTGCTCCAATGGTTTGTATTTTAAAAATGTTCCGGAAAACCGGTAAGACCGGATGTCGTCATGGATAAAGGTAAACTTCACGTTATACCATCGCTCCAGCTTCGCCG
>CAZOYZ010000215.1:6680-8566 GCA_964584045.1 uncultured Prolixibacteraceae bacterium
ATGTCGTCATGGATAAAGGTAAACTTCACGTTATACCATCGCTCCAGCTTCGCCGCGATAACCTCCAGCGGTTCATTAAAAAAGGTCATTTTGCCTTCTTTCCACGATGAATAAAAACGGGTATCCACTTCCGATAAACCGATTTGATGATCGTTGATATTGAAGTTGGCCAACTGTCCGGGATGCATTTCACCAATTTTAGCTCCTGCTTTATCCTGCAATTCCACCCGTCCTTCCACTAATGTGGTTTTCACAAACTGATTCTCCGCATAGGCATCAACGTTAAAACTGGTGCCGAGAACCTTGACCTTTATGGCTTGGGTTTCTACCACAAAAGGATTTTTCTTATCTGCAGTGACTTCAAAAAAGGCTTCGCCTTCCAGCCGGACTGAACGTTGCTGCGCGTTAAACTGTGAGGGATAAAAGATCGTGGAGCCTGCATTCAGCCAAACATGCGACCCGTCCGACAGCACAAGCTCGGAAATCTGCCCCGGCGGACAAATAACCTGGTTCATCCGGGCAGTCTGCGCCTTGCTCCGGCTGTAGTTGCTTTGTACAAACCAGGTCAGGCCAATTGTGACAATCACAGCCGCTGCATATTTGATGAATTGAGTGAGGAACCGTTTAGTGCGGTAACCGCTGTCTTTTTGCAGCTTCAAATATTCCCGGTCCACGTCGGTCTTCCCGCCGTCCTTCCGGCTGAGGGCGTAAGTATTCTTCAATTGAATAAACAGCTGCTTATTTGCATCATCCCTGTTTATCCAATCCCGGACTCCGGCTTTTTCGTTTTCGCCAGTGACCGCGCCGGTAATGTATGCGATTAGTTTATCTTCATCCATCTTCTTCAGGTCTTTCTATGGCTAAAACAACAAGACTTATTTTTACCCTAGTCCGGATCCCTGAAAAATAATAACTAATTGGTCCCTGTCAGTAAAAAGAGGATCAGGTCTGAAGAATAATACGCGTGGAGCTGATCTTTTAATTGTTTCAGCGCTTTGGAAATATGGCCTTCTACCGCCTTGACCGATATACCCAGCTTTTCGGCGATCTCACGGTTTTTCATTCCGTCGTACCGGCTAAGTTCAAATACTTCCCTGCATCTTTCAGGTAAGCTGTTCATGGCGTTGTTCAGGGCTTCCATCAATTCGTGATAGGAGATGGCATCGAAATTTAGCCGGGCCAGGGCCTCATAGTTCAAAAGCAGATCGTGATAATTGTCGAGGGCCCGCATTTCATATTTTGCCTGTACTTTTAATCGTTTCAGGTAGTTCAGACAATTGTTCCGGGTAGCCTGGTACAACCAGGCTTTCAGGTTCGCTTCTTCAGGAAGGGAGGATCTTTTGCTCCACAGGTTGGCGAATACTTCCTGCACCATGTCTCTGGCAACCTCCCGATCTTCCACATAAGCTTTGGCAAAAACCTCCAGTGATTCGAACCAGGTCATGAAGACCGACCGGAAAGCCTGCTCCTTCCCCTGTCGCAACGATTTGATCAGTTCACTATCTAAACGCCGGTCGTTCAATTTTTAGGTTTAAAGTTTGAAACAAAGGTATAAGAAAACGGGCATAACCCGTTCCTGTAATTAAAGTTTACCGGTGCTTTCAATAAGGTGGGATAGGTATCTGTCACCGTTACAAATCTGCCCTGAAGATCAAACTTATATTTGCCGATTCGAAAAAATCCTATTCTGATCCCGTTTCTATTTTGAAAATACCGGCTGCGCCGTTGGCGGCGGCATTCGATACATATTGGCACAAATTCCCTGTAAAGACGACTGACGACCGGTGCGTATGTCCTGTCACAATGGCTACGATCTTCCTGGTTTCCCGTTGAATGGTTTCGATGAATTCGACGGTTGACTGGCTGTTGCCGCTTTCAGGCCATCT
>CAZOYZ010000216.1:0-1874 GCA_964584045.1 uncultured Prolixibacteraceae bacterium
AACGTCGTCCGTATAGTCAAAAAAAGCGCTGTATCCCCGTTCGTAAAGATGATCGTTGTGCCCGGAAGGATACGTCTTTTCAATGATCCCGATACCCGTGTCCATAGCCGGCCGGATATCGATATGATCGACCAGACAGTCGGTTTCGGCTTTGATCCGGATCCGGTATTTCCCTGCAGGAAGTCCGTTAAGATGAGCAAAAACAAAACCACCTCCCAGACGTGGCGAGCGGTTCTCAACCGGGCAGCTTTGCTTTATCCCATCGAGGTATGCTGTAGTACATGTCACCGATGCTCCCCGGGAGTCTTCCACATACACACTCACTTTCATATCGGGCCTGGCAACGCCGCACATGGCCAGGTATGACCGGTTGGGAACCGGAAGATACACATAGGGTGACACCAGTTCTTCGTCTTTGGAAAGACGCAATATTTTCTCTCCGGTGAAAACGTGCACTTTAGTATCTTCGACTGCAGCAGAGGAGGCCTTCGAACAATCCCATCCTTTCAGGCCTTCTTCAAAGCTGTAATTGGGGATGTGCTCATACCCGCCGTCGGCGAAAGTAAGCGTATATCCATTCAGGTCAAGGGTGACATCTTTGCCCAGAAAAACGGCGCTCTGGGGGCTTGAAATATCGTTCACCAGAATGTAGGTTGTACCCGGCTCGCCGTAATTCCCGGGATTGCAGACGGGGACTTCGCCGTTTGCCGGTGCCCGGTGCGGAACACCGGAGTATTGTCCGGACGCGGAAAAGTAAAAAATCATGAGCAGGAAAACCGCGGATCGCGGAGGGTGAACCCTGTAAAAGGGATTGATCTCCGTTTTCTTTGACCGAATAATTTTCATCTGTTTATTTTTCAAGTAATACAAAAAACTCATACAGAGTGATTTCATTGATGCCGGTGCCTCCCAAGACGAAAAAACAGCTCATAAGGCATTATGCCTTATGAGCTTTGAACATATAAACAACAAACTTAATGAACTGCATCTTTTTGTGCCGCGGCCTGATTTCCTTTACTGGGAAACCCACGGAGTGGTACGTGTTTCGACAGTCTCCGGATGTGGTTTGAAAGGATCCGGATTCGCTTCCCACCAGAATGTGGTGGTCCGGGAATCTTTCCCTGCTCCTCCGATCCGTTCCAGGGCAATCTGGTACTGTTCTGCATTGATCAGTTGTTCTGCTTCCGGCCAGGGCATCCTGCGGGGCATATGCCCGTTGAGCGGAGACTCTTCGACCCCTACCAGTATTCTGGGATATCCGGTCCTGCGGTGTTCACACCATCCTTCGTGCTCCATCGGAAATAAAGCGATTATTTTTTGGTTGATGATCTGTTCCAGCTTTTGTTCCTGGGTACCGGACAATGTGACGACCGGTTCATTTCCAAGGAAATAATCGATCTGCGCCTGCGTAATTTCTTTTTCAGCGAGAAGACCATCAAGATAAGTATTTATTTCTGTCTGAGGTTTCCCCGATTTGAATAAAGCTACGACTGCCGGGAGTTGGGGAACTGCTTTTTGATACAATTCCCTGGTATGGGCCAGCGCCAGTTCAATCCCTTTTTTATAATAAGCCTGTGCATCGCCTTGTTTCAGGCCGAATAAAGCAGCCTCGGCCAGGTTGAAATAGGTTTCTGAGGCTTTGTATAAAGGCATTTCCTGTATTTGCACCCACAACAGATCAGACCATTTTGAAACCGTGTTATCGCCGTAGGCATAACCTTCCTGCGGATTGTCTCCGCTAAGCAGGGGCCTGCCGCGGTATCCAAAATACGGCACATCTTCATAACCAGGTGTCTGCGGGAACCATGCTGTTACCGTGTCGGCATAAACATGCAGTCGCGGGTCATTATTTTTTTTCAGGATATCCAGGAAGG
>CAZOYZ010000216.1:1974-4586 GCA_964584045.1 uncultured Prolixibacteraceae bacterium
ATATCGGCGTTCCCGAATGAAGGCTTTGAGGGATCAATCTCTGCCACGGCTTCTCTCAACTCTTTAAAGAAATCGGCATAGATGTCTTTTTGGAGGTCATATTTCGGGGTCGTGATCGCCTCGTGCGGCGGGAGGCACGACTCAAAATAGGGGATGTCTCCGTAGGTGTCTGTGCACCTGGCAAATACCCACACCCTCATAATGCGGGCAATGGCTTTTTTATTCACCAGGTCCCCCGGGTTTTCTCTGGTTGTACAAAGGTAAATGATGTTGCTGAGGTTCCGTGCGTAATTGCCATAGGTGCTGGTCCATACGCCGGGCGCTTCTCCGGTTTCAAAAGGACGGTTGGCTCCTGAGACCGACATGCCCGCCCAGTTGCCGGTAGTGCCGAAGCCTGTTTCGCCATTTTCCACGATCGCTCTTGCCAGCACCTGTGTGAACAGCATGTTCACATCGATCAGGTCTTCGGTGATCAGGCTTCTGGAGGTGTTCATCTTCTCGAAATCATCCGTACAGGCACTGCCAATCAACAGTATCCATGAGATCAATAGCTGTATTTTTATCGATGTCTTCATTTTTTCCAGGAATTTAAAGTATTAGAATGTGATCTTAACGTTGAACCCGTACGTGCGTGTGGAGGGAACAGCCAGCGCCTCAATACCGGAGGCCCCGCCCGATGTGTTGGGAGCCGATTCGGGAGACAACCCCAGATAGTCCATCTTATTCTGGAGATAAGCCAGGTTTCTGCCAATGGCGGTCAGCGTCACGCCGGTAACCGGCAAACGTTTAAGCCACGAAGGAGGGATGCGGTAACTTAACATCACTTCTCTAAGGGCAACGTAACTTCCGTCTTCAACAAATTCCTCCCCGATACCGTCCCAGGCTCTGTTTCCCCAATACCTCATTCCCGGCACGGCGGTGGTGTTTTTCTCATACCCGACCACAGCCCCGGATCCGTCCTTCAGTTCAACAACGCCATCCAGTACTCCGGTGTACGGCATCGGATCGCCCACGGCAGACCCTGCGGGAATATCATCTCCCTCGGTGTAGCGGGCTTTGGGTCTCCTGCCTTCTACCGTCCATGCGCCTGTTCCTTTCCGGGTCATCTCATATTTTGTTGCGGAGACAATTTCTCCCCCCTGGACGAAGTCGAGGAGTACGTTCAGTGTGAGTCCTTTATAGGAGAAGGTGTTGTTCAGTCCGCCGATCCAGTCGGGAGTGATGTTCCCAAGAACAGAGGTTTCGCTCTCCCGGACATACTGGCCGGCCGCGCTGACGATTTTCTGACCGTCGGGAGCTCTTTTGTACGCATAGCCGACAATGTTTCCGTAGGCTGCCCCTACCTGTGCGTGTATGTCACTGAGTGCAGGTTCACCTGCATTGCTGATAATGAGGTAGGTCTGGATCTTTCCGTCAAGAACGGCCACTTCCGAATGATTGGCGGCATAATTGAAATTAATATTCCAGCGGAATTTTCCTGCCACGGGAGTAATCCCCAACGTAGCTTCAATACCGCTGTTTTTGATCTCACCGGCATTGATCACTTTGGAACCGTAACCCGAAGCATCGGACACCGGAAGATTCAGAATCTGGTTTTTAGTCTTTCCGTCGTAATAAGTGAGATCCATGCTTAACCGGTTGTTGAAAAGCCGCATGTCGACACCAAATTCGACCGATTCGGTCAGCTCATTTTTTAAATCAAGTAACGGGATGGTCCCGCTCATGGTGGCATAGGGTAGTCCGTTAAAGCCGGTCGCGTAAAGTGAATAACCGGAACGGGTAAGGTAGGGATCAGAATCATTGCCCACCTGTGCCCAGGAGGCGCGGATTTTTGCAAAACTGAACACATCCCGGTTCAGGTTGAGCGCTTCGGTCAAAACAAAACTTGAACTGACAGACGGATAAAAGAATGACTGTTCCTTCACACCAAGCGCCGAAGACCAGTCATTACGGCCGGTCACATCCACGAACAGGTAGTCTTTGTAGGCCACCTGACCGGTGAAAAACACGGACTGCATTTCCTTTTCATAAAGACCGGCGTCCGGGCGGATGTCTTTGAAGTTGGAGATATCATACACATCTTTTGCTTTAAATTCGCGGGCATCCCAGTACATCCAATCACTTCGGTAGGAACGGATACCTGCCCCAACCACTCCGTTCAAACGGAAACTTTCTGATATTTTTTTGTCGGCTGTCAGGATCACATCGGCGTTGATGTCGCGGGTACGGTCGAGCATCTGTGTCATCTGCCCTTTCCTGGAATCGGAATTCCTGGACTCGGGGTCCTGAGGCCAGCGGGTTTCCTTCGACTGACTGTAGAAGTCAACGCCAACCCGGCCCATCAGGCTCAGCCAGTCGGTGAATTGCAGTGTGGTCGAGGCCGAACCGACCACCCTGTCTTTAAAGTCACTGTTTTTGACTTCATTCACCATGTAATACGGATTGTAATTGATACCCGGATAACGGATATTCACCCTTGTCTTTTCATACTGGTATTTGACGAAATCAAGAGGTGTATTCCGGGACATGCTAATTAAGTTGTACATGGGGTTGGAAGCACTGTATCCGGTACGGGGCCGTTGATCGCCTTCGGTGCGGATATAGTTGATCCT
>CAZOYZ010000216.1:4686-8565 GCA_964584045.1 uncultured Prolixibacteraceae bacterium
CCGTAAAGCGCTGTAGCGGCAGGTCCTTTTAGTACGTTCATGGATTCGACATCCTGCGGGTTCAGGTCACCGACACCATCTCCATAGTCAATATCGGCTGATGCGACACCCGATGCACTGTTGTCGTTCGAATAGTTGATGATGGGGATTCCGTCAACTACATATAATGGCTGATTGCTGCCTGCGATGGAACTTTTACCGCGAATGACCACGTTGGTCGAACTGCCGGCGCCACCCGCAGTTTTGGAGATCTGTACACCGGCTACTTTACCGGTCAGGTAGTTTGTCACACTTGATTCGCGGGAGGCTGACAAGTCGTCTTCGCCGATTTTTTGGGCGGAAAAACCGAGAGCCTTGGCTTCCCGTTGAATACCTAAGGCGGTGACTACAACCTCTTTGACGCCAATAGCATCTTCTTCCAGCGTAATGTTAATCACTGCCTTTCCTATCACTTCCACTTCCTGCCTCTTCATTCCCACGAACGAAAATACCAGCATGGCATCCGCAGGAACATTCGCGAGCGTGTACCTACCGTTAGAATCAGTAATGGTTCCGATGGTAGTTCCCTTTATGACTACTGATACCCCTGGAAGCGGTTGTCCCGAGGAGTCGGTGACTTCGCCGGTAACCGTCCTGGCTTGTGTTCCCTGAACGGATTCCGATACCGTCGATAATACGATCGTCCTGTCAATCAGGCGGTATCTTACGTTTGTATTTTTAAATAAATTATCCAGTATGTCACTTACTGTTGCGTCGGTAAAACTGACATCTAATTTGCGTTCCATGTCAATCGCATCGCGGTTATATACAAAATTGAATTCACTGTTATCCTCGATGCCGGCAAGTACCTGCTCTACGGTTGCGTTCTTTAGAGAAATGGTCAATTTTGTCAATTGCGAATAACTTTCTGATGCCATAAGGTTCAGAAAACCCACAAATAAAAGCAGTAGTGTTAGTTTCATTTTCAATCCATTTTTTTGCTCAAAGCCAATAATTGCGCTCCGGGCATAGCACATTTGTTTTTTTTTCATAATTTTAAATGTTTAATTAATTGTAAGGTTTATACCTTCATTTTAAACGATGCAGGGAAGAGGGCCATTCTTTCCTGCATTTTTATGATTTTTATCTGTTCATTGGAATTCTTTTGATTGATCTCTTGAAATTAAGATCCGTTTTACGGAAAATGTTTGGTCATTACTCTTCTCTGCGTTGACAGACGTCCATTTTATCGGTAAGGAAACTGAAAATATTTCCATAATCCGGTCGACGTTCTGGTCTTTAAAAGTGGCATCAAAACGATAATCTCCCAACGTTTTGTCTTCCAAAACGAACTCCACGTTATGCAATCGCTCCAGGCGTCTCAGAATGTCCCTGAACGGGGTATTCTTAAACACATACTTTCCGTTTATCCACCCGGTATAAACGTCCGTATTGCTTGCCTCTGTAACGGAAATCGTATTTTTTTGCCTGTTCAGCGTTCCCAGTTCTCCCGGGTTCATCTTCCATTCAGTGCCTGCGGGAATACCCTTCCCGTTCAGCCTGGTCATTGATATTTTACCGTCGATCAGAACTGTTTCTATGTCGGGGTCATCTTCGTAAGCACGAATATTAAAAGTGGTGCCATACACCTTCACCTGTATTCCTGAAGCAGTCACCAACATCGGCTTTTCCGGGTCATGAGTCACATTGAAGAAGCCTTCGCCACTCAGTTCCACCTCTCTGTATGCAGGCTTGCTAAGCAGCGGATACCGGATGGAACTACCTGCGTTTAGCCATACTTCGGAACCATCGGGCAATACCGCTTTTGTTTTGCCTCCGGCAGGTGCGGAAACCATATTAAAGAGGGTTGTCAACTGTTCCACTTTTTCACGTTTGAAAGACTCCAGCTGCCACGTTCGGTAAAAAAGCCAGACTGACACAACGAACAGGGGAATAAATAAAATCGCGGCCGTTTTACTGAACCAACGTACTATTTCCCGGGTTTTTAGTTTCGGCTTAAGAGTGGTCAGGGAATTCTTTATTCCCAGTCTTTTCCACAGGTTATTTAATTCTTCGTCGGAAAAATCTTTTCCTTTGAAGCTTAATCCGTTTAAAATAGTCCGCGCCCGGTTAAATTCGTCCGGACGAATGGAGTATCGTTTCAGAAATGCTTTTTTATTCACCTGGTCTAACGCGTCGAAGTGAATGATCCCATTTTGGAATTCCTCCTCTGCAAGAAGCTTATAAAAATCCTTATGACCGTTCATTTCTTAATAAATAAAATTCCTTTCTACTTATTAAGAGTATGGAATTGAAAAACAGTACTGCAAAAATCTGAACTATTTTTTCCGGAAGAGCAAAAAAAGATTAAATAACACGATATCGATGTCACTGATATCCTCCTTCGAAACTCCGGTAATCCCGGCTGATAATTTTTGAAGGATGCCGGGCATGTTGTTTTTTATCGATTGTTCCCTGATGTGAATCACCTGGGCGATCTCCTTATATGTTAGCTGATGACAGAACCTAAGGAAAATAATTTCCCGTTGCTTCGCAGGTAAAGAATTCAGGTTTTTGATAAGTTGTTCCTTTACGCCGGCGGAGATAAATTCTTTGTCAATAAATTCAAGGGGTTCAAAAACCAGAGTTTGCTTATCTTTTTCTGAAATATCGTCGATTGGATGTGTATAGAGTTTATCTTTTTTCGAGGTCAGAATCTTCCTGCGCAGCGAGATAAACAGATACGCCTTCAGGTTATGCACGTCTCCCAGACCTTCCCTGGTTTGCCAGATGTTGACGAAAAGATCTTGTATCTGATCCCGGACAAAGTCGGGAAAAGGAATCAATTTAAGGCCGTATGCATATAACTTTGGGTAATAAGATCTGAAGATTTTTGAGAACGATTCCTGATCGCCTGTCTTCATTCTTTTCCAAAGAATATCCTCATCGGTGTTGTCGGTGACTTCCAACATCTGTTTTTTTTTGTTTTCCCTGCTTGGAATGTCAAAAATAGAACTAATTGGATAATACCGGAATTCATTTTGCAGATATTTTTTGTATTTCCCGCAAAACAGTGTAGCTTAATATCTCCAACTGTTAGCCAGGGCCGCCCGGTACTAAATTAATCCTGAACCTAAGGCCACTGAAACAAGCGCCAGCATGACGGTGACCAATATCTGAATGAAGCGGAGTGTTATTTTCTTAAGGAGTAAGCTTCCCAGAAGGGCCCCTGCCATTGCAGCAAGAGTTGCCGAAAGGATCAATGTGAGGTTTTCGTGCAGGTTTGAGGCTTTGAACCGGAATGCGTAAACAGACAGCCTGGTAATGTCGATCAGTGACGCGATGATTACCCCGGTAGCGATGTAAGCTTCCTTCGAAAGACCACTCCTGATCAGGAAAGCGCTTCGCAGAGCTCCCTGGATTCCTGCCAGCCCTCCAAAAAATCCACTCAATACACCCCCCAGAAACAACTTATTTTTACGAAACTGAAAGTTCCTGGATGATGGTAAAACTTCAGCCAGGGAAAAGATGATTAAAAGAACAGCAATAATCAGTTTCAGCGGTGTGATTTCAAATTCCTTTCCCCACAGCTCGTAATGGAACAATGTGGGAAGACCGGTAAGTTTTAACAACAACCAGGCGCCGATGAAGGACGCTAAGACTGCCGGAATTCCAAAACGCAGCAAAGCTGCTTTATCGGCGTTCTTTCCAACAAGAGTCATTTTAAAAAGATTATTGGTAAAATGCACCAGCCCCGTAAGAGCGATGGCCACGTCGACCGGGAAAAAAAAGGCAAAAACAGGCATGAGGATCGTGCCCAGCCCAAATCCCGAAAAGAAGGTAAGGATGGCCGTCAAAAAGGCTGCTGTTGTTATGATAAAAACTACCATGCTTCAGGCA
>CAZOYZ010000217.1:0-8556 GCA_964584045.1 uncultured Prolixibacteraceae bacterium
TTACAAATGTGAGTATCATATTGTATTCACGCCAAAGTATCGGTTTCGCGTGTTAACCGGGTTAGTTCAAACTTTAGTGGAGCATGACATTCGAGTGATCAGTCAGTGGAAAGAAGTGGAAGTGGAAGAGCTGAGCATTCAGGCAGATCATATCCATATAGTCTGCTCGATACCCCGGAAGCTGTCCATTTCTGATTTCATGGGAGTTCTGAAAGGGAAGCTGGCAATAAAGCTTTTCCAAAGCTATCCTGAAATGAAACGAAAGCCCTATTGGGGCAATCACTTTTGGGCAAATGGTTACTTTGTTAGCACAGTAGGATTAGACGCAGATATGATAAGACGATACGTAAAGTATCAAGAGCATGAAGAAAAGAAGAGAGAAAAGCGTTAGTCTTCCCCTCCTTTGGAGGGCTCTGTAATTAAAGCCACCCTCTTTGAGGGTGGTAGTTTACTGTCAGGGATACCTTGACCGAGGGCGTCCCTATTATCAGCATGTTACGATAAGGTGTTGGAACGTTGACGGTCACAGGTCAAAGATCGTAATTCCGCTAAAAAGTCATTATTAGCATATTACAAATATCCTTATTTTAGCCTTTCCCTCAGGTTATTTTCTTTCGGCAGTACTTTCTATTGTTCTAATTAGTTCCTGACAGGGGAAAGCTTATTTCGCATCCGGTAACCCGAAATTAGCTTCCGGGGAAAGTATATCTCATTTGGCTGGTATCTTATATCCATTTTCATAGTTCCTCTTTTGTCGGAGGCCCAAAATGGCATGTCGTAAAAGCGACTTACCTCATTTCCAGCCGAAAACGTTTTATCGTTATCGGGAAATTATGACGGTCACGACTCCCGATGCTGGTATAACGGTATAGGATTTTTTTATTCCCAAAAGAGGGATCACGTAAATTGTGAATCCATAATGATTCCAAACCAAAGAAAAAAGAGCTACATCTTTGATTGTAACTCTTTGATTTTTAGCGTGACCCCGGAGAGACTCGAACCCCCAACCTTCTGATCCGTAGTCAGATGCTCTATCCATTAAGCTACGGGGCCATTGAAAAGCGCTGCAAATATAATATTTTTATGAGAGAACGATCAAATAAACACCAATTTTATCCCTCATATTTACTCATTTTATCTTCGATGGTCACATCTGCCTGAAAAACAGTTTGAATTTTTAGATAAGCCATCAGCTTCTCTGTGCCATTTGCTTCAAGTACCTCATGGACTCTTTTTACCAGCGCCATCACCTCGTCATAAGTGCCTTCAATAACCGTCTCGAAAGGGCAGACCTTGTATTTAAGGCCGGAGCCGCTGATCTCCGCAATGGCCAGGTCTACCAGTTCATAGCTGTCTTTTCCTTCAGCCACGGGCAAAACCTGCAAGGCAACGTTGATTTTATTCTGTCTCATTGGAGTGCTGTCTTAAAAATTTTCTTACTTCTTCAACCGACAATGTTTTTACGTTGGTGATAATCACATCTTCGTGCAGAAAATCGCCATACTGGTTGCATTCTTCGATAAATGAACGGAAAATATCCTGAAGGTTCTTTTTCAGCGGAAAAAGAAAGGAACCCAGAGCAAACTCCCCTTCAAAACGAATGCTTTCCAGTTCCCCGTCACTTTTATTCAAAAAAAAGCTGAATTCCGTTTCAATGATCCTTGTTTGTGTTTCGGAGAAAGGGGTCTGCGCGTCTTTTTTCATCAGCGCAATAAAATAGCGGATATTCTGGCCCTTTCCTCCAAGACCGGTTGATATAAATACCTGTTGTTCGCCCAACAGGGAACTTTGCAGGATCATTCTGCTTTCCTGAAGGGCCAGTACTGCCCATTTCCGCAGTCTGCCCTTTGCTTTTTTATGAAAACGTTCAATCACCCGGAAAGCTTCAACCTGATCATGTCCGGCCAACTGTACCAGCAGATGCTTTTTGGTATCAACCTCCACCGCGCGATCATTTAATTGCATTTCAGCTGCCGTAAAATCCTTAATTTTCTGATTATTTCTTTTATCCTTGGTGTAATCAAAATATTCCATTTGGAGATTTACATCAATCTTTTCCTCCAGAATACTGAAATTGTCGGGCAGTGAGTCGATCGCTTCCTGTATCTTTTTTAAATTACTATTATCTTCCATGTTGGCTTTCTGAATCTACAAATATAAACGAAAGCGCAGGGAATACCAGCCTTTTTTATCTTTTTAATGTTAATTTTAAAAAGTTGGATATCTTTGCCTTTTTTAAGAGACGGTTCAAATTTCGGTGCAAAGGGATATTTACAAGTGAGGCTTTCGGAGGTTAAGAATAATGAAACAGTCATCATCGCAAAGGTGATGGGACATGGTTCGTTCCGCAAAAGGATTGCAGAAATGGGATTTGTGAAAGGAAAGGAAGTAAAAGTAATTAAAAATGCTCCTTTCAAAGGTCCTATCGAATTCCATGTCCTGGATTATAATGTGACCCTCAGGCGTTCTGAGGCTGATTTGATTGACGTGATGCCCTTTGCTGAAGCAAATACCCAGACTTCTGCTGCGACCTACGAAGGGGTAATTGACCAGGAAACCCTCAAACTCTCAGCCCGTGATAAAGGGAAAATTATACATGTCGCACTGGTGGGCAATCCCAACTGTGGCAAAACAACATTGTTTAACTCTCTGTCGGGTTCCAAAGAGCATGTAGGGAATTACAGCGGAGTGACAGTTGATGCCAAAAAAGCTGATTTTGAAAAGTTTGGATACCACTTTACCCTGGTTGATCTTCCCGGTACTTACTCGCTGACCGCCTATTCACCCGAAGAGATTTATGTCCGCAAGTATATCTGGAAAGAAACCCCTGATATTGTCGTTAATGTACTGGATGCCACGAATCTGGAGCGCAACCTTTTTTTGACCACCCAACTGATCGATATGGATATTAAGGTGATTTGCGCCTTGAACATGTACGATGAATTATTGCATAACGGGAGCCGGTTCCATTATGAAAAGCTGGGTAAGCTGATCGGCATCCCAATCATTCCGACGGTGAGCTCAAGAGGAAAGGGTATTGATAACCTGCTGAAAAAGGCTATCGACGTGTATGAAGACCGCGATCCTATTGTCAGGCATATCCACATTAATTACGGGGAGGAGCTCGAGAAATCGATCCGGCGGATCAGGGGAGAGATCAGAAAGAACAAGCCTGTGACCGACAAGTTCTCGTCGCGTTTCCTGGCGCTTAAGCTTCTTGAAAGAGACCGGGAGACGCGTTTTATGCTTTCCCGCTACACAAACTATCAGGAGATTAAGGATGTGACGGACCAGGAGTGCGGGCGCATTGAATTATTATACAGTGAAGACAGTGAGACGACAATCACCGATGCGAAGTACGGTTTCATCGCAGGTGCGCTCAAAGAGACTTTCAAACCGAAAATTAGTCAGGGGAGGTCACGGTCAGAGCAGATTGACAGGGTATTAACCCATCCGCTTTTGGGAATGCCTGTCTTCCTGATTTTCATCGGTATCGCTTTTTACGCGACTTTCCAGATCGGCAAGTTCCCAATGATCTGGATTGAAGCATTGATCAGCAGGTTGAACCACCTGGTGGCGGAAACAATGCCTGCAGGTATGATGCGGGATCTGATCACCAACGGGATCATTGATGGAACAGGCAGCGTTTTGGTTTTTCTTCCGAATATCCTGATCCTGTTTTTCTTCCTTTCTTTTTTGGAAGATTCAGGGTACATGTCGCGCGCGGCTTTCATTATGGACAAGATCATGCATTTTTTCGGCTTACACGGTCGTTCGTTTATTCCGATGATCATGGGTTTCGGATGTAACGTTCCTGCCATCATGGCTACAAGGACGCTGCGAAACCGGCGCGACCGTCTGCTGACCATGCTGATTATCCCGTTTATGTCGTGCAGCGCCCGCCTGCCGGTTTACGTCCTTTTCATATCGGCTTTTTTTCCTGCCCATCCTGCCCTGGTATTGGCCGCTGTCTACTTTGCGGGAATTCTTGTGGCATTACTGGTGTCGCAGGCTTTTAGCAGAACGATTTTCAGGGATAAAGCCACCCCCTTTGTTTTGGAGCTGCCTCCGTACCGGATCCCGACCATCCGCAATATTGTCCGGCATATGTGGGGCAAGACCTCCCAATACCTGCAGAAGATAGGAGGGGTTATTCTGATCGGGGTGGTGATGATTTGGATGCTGGGATATTTTCCGCGGGATCATGAAAGCATGAAAGGGATAGACGGGGAAATTGAGGCGATCGTTTCCGGGAATGCACCGGAAGATGTGCGTTTATCCGTATTGCAGCACGAACGTGAAGCAGTGCGTCTTGAAAACTCATGGCTGGGCCGGCTGGGAAAAGCAATTGAGCCGGTGATGCGGCCGCTGGGCTTTGACTGGAAGATGAGCGTCAGCCTTATTGCCGGTCTGCCGGCAAAGGAGATGATTGTGAGTACCATGGGCGTGATCTATCATGTTGAGGATGCGGATGAGGCTGCCGGGCTTGCCAAAAAGTTGCAGCAGGAAAAATATTCCTTCGGTCCCCGAAAAGGGCAGAAGGTCATTTCAATTCCGGTTGCACTGGCTTTTCTGATTTTCGTGCTGACTTATTTCCCCTGTATAGGGGTTATTGCCACCGTCAGACAGGAATCTCATAAAATACTGTGGCCTTTGTTCGCCGTACTTTACACAACCGGCTTAGCCTGGATCCTGGCGTTTGTTACCTTACACACCAGTATGTTGTTTTTTTGATGCGCCGGGAATTCCTTTTTGCCTACCCAAATTGAAACCGGATTTTCGGAGTAAGGAGGTGCCGCCTTCTCAGGAATGACTGAAGATCACGAATTTACAGCCTTTTCAGGTGACTTATTGTTTCTTCCGGGCGATCTGACTGAAAAACAAAGCTCCCTGCAACTAAAATGTCGGCACCTGCTTCGTAAAGCTTTTTCCCTGTTTCAAAATTGACACCTCCGTCCACTTCGATCAGCGCTGATGCGTTCCTGGAAAGGATTAACTCTTTTAACCGGGAGACCTTTGCATAAGAGTTCCCGATAAAAACCTGACCTCCAAAACCTGGATTTACCGACATGATCAGGACCATATCCACGTCCTGAATAATGTCATCAAGGACATGGACAGGAGTATGCGGATTCAGACAAACGGAGGCTTTCATGCCTGCCAGCTTAATCTGCTGAATAGTCCGGTGTAAATGTGTACAGGCTTCATAATGGACTGTCAGGATGGCGGCTCCTGCCTGTTTAAATACCTCAATAAACTGATCCGGGTTAACGATCATTAAATGGACGTCCAGGGGTTTGACGGCAATCCGGCTGATTTGCTGGATGACCGGAACTCCAAATGAGATATTTGGGACAAATACCCCGTCCATCACGTCACAATGAATATAGTCCGCGTCGCTTTTGTTCAGCATCCGGATGTCGTCACCCAGACGGGTAAAATCGGCCGATAAGATAGAAGGGGCAATTAATTTTTCAACCATTGATGTTTAGACCTAAGATTTAGCAGGGTAAAGATAACGGAACGCTGCTTACTGGCCAAGATACGCCTTTAATAACCGGTTCCGGTAATGATTTTTTAATTTTTTGATCGATTTTTCCTTGATTTGCCGGACCCGTTCCCTCGTCAGCCCAAATACTTCTCCAATTTCTTCAAGCGTATGTTGCGGATAGCCGTTCAATCCGAAATAATATTTAATGATCTCCGCTTCCCTTTCACCCAACGTCGATAAGGTACGTTCAATTTCTTTCCGCAGTGAATTTGTTATCAGAATATTGTCGGGACTGGGCGATTCATTGTTGAGCATGATGTCATATAAGCTGTTGTCATCTTCATCGCGTAATGGAGCATCCATGGAAACATGATGACTAGAAACTTTCATGGCATCTTCCACAACTTCCGATGTGGTTTCAAGCATGCCGGCAACTTCTTCAAGAGTCGGTTCGCGCTGAAATTCCTGCTCCAGTTTTGAAAACGTCCGGTTTATCTTATTGATCGATCCGATTTTATTCAAGGGTAATCGGACGATTCTGGCCTGTTCGGCCAATGCCTGTAAGATAGACTGGCGGATCCACCAAACTGCATAGGAAATAAATTTAAAACCACGTGTTTCATCAAATCGCTGTGCAGCCTTTATAAGGCCCAGATTCCCTTCATTAATCAGGTCGGGTAAGCTCAGCCCCTGGTTCTGGTATTGCTTGGAAACGGAAACAACAAACCGGAGATTGGCTTTGATCAGCTCTTCCAGAGCCAGCTGGTCTCCTCTTTTTATCCGTTTTGCCAATTCTACTTCCCGCTCTGCACTAAGAAGCTCGACTTTACCAATATCGTGAAGATACTTATCTAATGAAAGAGTCTCACGATTCGTAACCTGCTTTGTTATTTTTAGCTGCCTCATTGATTAACTTCCTTAAGTTTCTATGAAATGCCTGGTTGAACACAATTATAAAACTGACAGGAACGCATAAAGTTTAACCGTGTTGAAAATAATCAATAATCGCTTCATTTTAGAATTATATTCAAATTTTTTTTTTTGGCAGACATGATTTTTGCTTAAAATGTTCCTTTTTACGAACGAATAAACTATTTTTAATGTTCATTGTTTTAATGTTAAAAATTAGTTGCTTCTTCCAGGAAAAAACCAAAAAAAAAACATTTTTTTTGGCAAATCCCTACTTAATAGTTATAATTGCACCATTATTCAAAAAAATAATCCAATTATAGAATCCTAGTTTATCAAAATTTCTCCAGAAATTTTTTGGACATTTAAAATTAATTTTCAAATATGTATGATATTATTGAATTAAGCAGAAAGTTGCTGCCTGATCTTCGGGAAATTGCAAAAGAGCTTAAAATCAAAAAAGTTGAGTCTTATAAGAAGCAGGATCTGATCTACAAGATCCTTGATACTCAGGCCATTCTGGCATCCGAGAGGAAAATGGAAAACGCCAGGGAAAAGAATTTTAAAGGTAAATCTGCCTCGGCTAATAAACAGGATGATACCGAGAATACTCCGGTTGAAGATAACTCCGGCGATCCGGAACAGCCCAAAAAGCGTCGCCGTACGGCTGTTGTGCTTAAAGCCGCTGCTGCTTTTGACTTTGCGCGCAGACAAAGGGATAAGTTATATCAGCAGCAGGTCAAAGAAGAAGAGCCTGCTCCCGTAAAGGCAGAGGAAGTTCTGCCCAAAGAAATTGAGCAGGTACCGGAAGAAGTAGATACGGTGGACGAAAAGCCGGAAGTTGTTCAGCCAGAACAAGTTCAGGTTCCTGAAGAAAAACAGGAGGGTCAAAGGGATACCCAGAAGGAATTTAAGCCCGACCAGTACAAGAACAAACATCAGAAGAGGGAAAACCTGAATAAGCCCAAGCAGACAAATAACGGGGCTCAGAATGAAAAGCCCTATGAATTTGAAGGAATAATCACCAATTCAGGAGTATTGGAGATCATGCCCGACGGTTATGGTTTTCTTCGTTCGTCCGACTATAACTATCTGAATTCCCCGGATGATATTTATGTCTCGCAATCTCAGATCAAGTTGTTCGGACTCAAGACAGGAGACACTGTAAAAGGTACTATCCGTCCTCCCAAAGAGGGTGAAAAATATTTCCCGTTGATCAAGGTCCTTGAAATTAACGGGCGTACACCCGATTATATTCGGGACCGCGTTCCTTTCGATCATTTAACTCCTTTGTTCCCGAATGAGAAGTTCAACCTGACGGGGAACGCTCATGATAATCTGTCGACGCGGGTGGTCGATTTATTTTGTCCTATCGGAAAGGGTCAGCGAGGTTTGATCGTCGCCCAGCCAAAAACAGGTAAGACCATGCTGCTGAAGGAGATCGCCAACGCGATCGCGGCCAATCATCCCGAGGTATACATGATCGTACTGCTCATCGACGAACGTCCGGAAGAAGTGACTGACATGGCGCGCAGCGTAAATGCAGAGGTCATTTCGTCAACCTTTGATGAACCTGCCGACCGTCACGTGCGCGTGGCCGGCATGGTGCTTGAAAAGGCCAAACGCCTGGTTGAATGCGGGCATGATGTCGTAATCCTGCTCGATTCCATTACCCGTCTGGCACGGGCGTACAATACGGTTGCTCCGGCTTCAGGCAAAGTATTATCGGGTGGAGTCGATGCCAATGCGTTACATAAACCGAAACGTTTTTTTGGTGCCGCGAGGAATATTGAAGAAGGAGGGTCACTCACCATCCTGTCAACTGCGCTGACCGATACCGGTTCCAAAATGGATGACGTGATCTTTGAGGAATTTAAAGGAACAGGTAATATGGAGCTTCAGCTCGACCGGAAACTGTCGAATAAGCGGGTATTCCCTGCCGTGGATATCGTATCATCCAGTACGCGTCGCGAAGATCTGTTATTATCGAGAGCCATGATGGATAAGGTTTGGATCTTGAGAAACTACCTGGCTGATATGAATTCGATCGAAGCCATGGATTTTATCAAGGACCGCCTGATGAAAACCAATTCCATCGAGGAATTCCTGATCTCCATGAACAGCGAGTAGGGAAGTGGCAAGACGCAAGTATTAAG
>CAZOYZ010000218.1:0-8497 GCA_964584045.1 uncultured Prolixibacteraceae bacterium
GGAAGAGCTTACGTTAAAAGTAAGGAAGCCTGATCAGAGAATGATTGACCAGGCAAAAATGGTACTGTCAAAACCTGATACCGTCATTTTATTCCATCGATATGAAAAAGAGTATGCGAAGAGGATCCTTCAAATCGATAAAGAATGGCCTGGAGAAATTGATATTATTTTACAGGCTTTCCGGATCGGGGATCTGGGTGTCGCGGCAATCCCTTTTGAAACATTTGCAGAAACAGGTTTGAAGATTAAAGCAGAGAGTCCGTTCAAACCATCCTTTACGATTGAACTGGCCAACGGTTACTACGGATACCTGCCTACACCGGAGCAATACAAACTGGGAGGATATGAAACATGGTTAGGCTCCAGTCGTGTGGAGACGCTGGCTTCTGATAAGATCGTTTCCAGGTTACTCGAGCTATTTACAAAGATCAAATAAAACCGACATCAAATGACCAACCGCAGGAAATTTATCAGGCAAATGGCGGCAGCAGGAATAGCCGGCAGTGTGCCTTCCATGCTTTTCTCACAGCAAAAACCTGTTTTTTGTGACGCTGAATCTTTTATGCCCGGCAACAGCGGAGAGCAGCTTTATATTGGGTGGAGCAGCGCTGATATCACTCCCGAAAAGCCGGTAGCCCTGACCGGTCAGCTGCATAAACGGATATCGGAGTCCGTCCAGGACCCGTTAACTGCAACCGTTCTTGCCCTGGAAACCAGGGATGGCTTAGGTAACGCCGAACAGGCGATCATGGTCTCGTGCGACCTGATATTTATGAGGGCACAGACGCAAGAAAAGCTTCAGCATGCAGTTGCCGGCCAGTTGCCCGGCTTTGACGGATCAAAGTTGTTCCTTAATGCCACCCATACCCACACCGCTCCGGGCCTGATCGATAAAGAATTTTTTGATTTGTACGACACCGGTGACCAAAGCGGGATCATGAAGCCTTCGGAATATGAAGCTTTTTTTATTGACCGGGTCGCATCAGCAGTTGTTCATGCATGGAGTAACCGGGGACCGGGTGGTTTTTCGTGGGGGTTGGGTCATGCCGTCCTTGGACATAACCGCAGGACTGTAAAATTTGACGGGACTGCAAGAATGTACGGAGTGGGCGATCCTGATTTCTCTCATTATGAAGGCACGGAAGATCATCAGGTTCCGATGCTCTTTTTCTGGGACAATCATCAGTCCCTTACCGGAATGGTGATCAATACCGTTGCCACAGCCCAGGTCACCGACGGTACAAATTTTATATCTGCCGATTTCTATCATGAGGTCAGGCAAGGTATAAAAAAGAAATACGGGGATAATGTGTATGTGTTCATCCAGGTAGGGGCAGCCGGAGACATCACCCCCGCCGTTCATGAATTTATCTATAAACGTGCTGAGAACATCATGCTTAAAAGAAAGGGGATTACTGCCCGTGAGGAACTGGCAAACCGGTTAGTTCAAGCCATCGGGGAGGTTATGCCCTATGCGGACCAGGATATGGAGGAGAAGGTCATTTTTAAACACGCCGTGATGAAGGTCCACCTTCCGGTAAAGGAACCTCCCGCTCCGCCATTCTATCTTACCGACGATGTCAAACCTGCCGAACTGCATGTGATCCGGCTGGGGGACATTGCAATCGCCACCAATCCGTTTGAGCTGTTCAGTGATTACGGGCTGCTGATCAAAGCCAGGAGCAAAGCCTTACTGACCTTTCTCGTGCAGCTATCCTGCCGGCACAGCGGATATCTTCCCACCGGGCGGGCTGTCCGGGGAGGCGGGTACAGCGCCGATAAATACCTGGTGGGACCGGAGGGAGGATATCGGCTGGTTGATGAAACGGTCCAACAAATTAACAAAATGTGGGAATAATTCAAAACCATAAAATATGGAAAACCGCAGAGACTTTATTAAAAAGATGACCGCAGCAGGTGTTGCAGTCAGCGTCCCTTCACTGCTTTTTTCAGAGCCGAAGCCGGCTGAAAACATGATCTGGGCCAATCTTTTGCATTTAAGTTACAACATGTGGGAAGATCACGTGCCACTGAAATACCGGGACGAAAATTATAATTGCACCACGTGCCAGGAAGCCAGGGAATGGGCTCACCCGTACCGGCCGTTCCTTACCTTTGACGACCCTACCTGGGATACGTTGCTGAAGGAAATGGCGGCCGCGGGCATGAACATGGTCGTTATTGACCTGGGAGATGCTGTACGGTATGAAAGCCATCCCGAGATTGCGGTCAAAAATGCATGGACGCCTGAGAAACTGCGATCGGAGCTGGCCAAAATAAGGAAGCTTGGCCTGGAACCAATCCCCAAGCTGAATTTTGCAACCACACATGACATCTGGCTGGGAGAATATTCACGCATGGTGTCGACCACAAAATATTATTCTGTTTGCCGGGATCTTATTGGTGAAGTCATTGAACTATTTGACTATCCCCGTTTTTTTCACTTCGGAATGGATGAAGAGACTGCGGATTATCAAAAACGGCAGGATTATGTGGTGCTTCGACAAAATGACCTTTGGTGGGGTGACCTTTATTTCTACATAGGAGAAGTGGAAAAGAAGGGCGTTCGCTCCTGGATCTGGTCGGACTATGCATGGCATTATCCGGACCTTTTTTTCAAAAAGATGCCCAAATCCGTACTTCAGAGCAACTGGTATTATGGATCGGGATTTGACCTGAACAGCCTTGAGGGATCCGCAAAGACGTATGTAAAATTGTACAATGACCTGGAGAATTATGGCTTTGACCAGATCCCCACGGGAAGCAACCACTCCAACGATCAGAATATGGAAGCGACAGTCGATTATTGCAAGAAGGTGATTGATCCTTCCAGACTGTACGGGTTTATGACAGCGCCGTGGAGGCCAACCCTTGCGCCCTGTTTGGACAGGCACATTTCAGCAATCAGCCAGGTCGGCAGGGCTATTAAAAAGTTTGACAGGTAACAAAAACACTATCAATGACAGAAAAATTAGCAATTGATGGAGGCCCGAAAGCGGTAACGGCTAAGTTGCCCGGCTGGCCCAGGTTCAGTGAGAAAGCGATCAAATCGGTTGAAGAAGTTCTCCGTTCAGGGAAAGTGAATTACTGGACGGGCCCCAAAGGAATGGAGTTTGAGAAAAAATATGCCCAATGGCAGGGGAGTAAATATGCCATTTCGGTGGCGACCGGGACGGCAGCTCTGCATGTGGGGATAACGGCGCTTGGGATTGGCCCGGGTGACGAAGTGATCGTTCCGAGTTATACGTTCATTGCCTCGAGTTTTTCAGTGGTCCAGGCAGGGGCAGTTCCCCGTTTTGCAGATGTAAACCGGGAAGATCACTGCATCAGCGTGGAGTCGGCGGAGAAGCTGGTCAATGAAAGGACCAAAGCGATCATGGCGGTTCATCTCTACGGGAATGTCTGCGACATGGATCAGATCCGGACTTTTGCCAAAAAGCACCATTTATTTGTGATCGAGGATAACGCCGAAGCTTACGGCGGATCCTTTAAAGGAGTAAGAACAGGTGCGCTTGGCGATATTGCCGCGTGCAGTTTTTGCCAGAACAAAACATTTACCACAGGCGGGGAAGGAGGGATGGTCACCACCGACCATGAAGAATATGCATGGATAGCCCGCAGCTTCAGGGATCATGGTTATGATGTCAAACAAAGGCTGAGCCTTCTTGAACTGGAACAGAAGCTTCCTTATATTCACAATATGGTTGGCTGGAATTACCGGATGACCGAGATGCAATCGGCCATCGGGCTTGCCGAGCTTGAACGGATCGACAACTGGAATATGCCTGCCCGGCACCGCAATGCCCATATTATTATGGACAGGATCAAAGATCTGCCGCAGGTATTGTACGTGCCCGTTGATACGGACGAGCGCCGCAACGGCTGGTTTGTGCTTGCGTTTTCCCTGGATATTGAAAATATGAAATGTGATATTCAGGGATTTGTGCAGGCGGTAACTGCCGAAGGGGCCCCGGTATGGAAGGTATTCTGGCCGCAATGCCACACGGAGATTGCTTTTCAGAAGCAGAATTCTTTCGGGAAGAGTGGTTTTCCGTTTACCTCGAAAGAGTACACCGATCCCCGGAGCGCCGACTACAGTGAGGTAGATGTACCCAATGCCCGGTGGCATGAAAAGCACACATTTACCTGCTTTGCTTTTCCCGTCTATACGCCTGAAAATTGCGAACAGATTGGTGATGCGTTGAGAAAGGTCATTGTGGCATATTCAAAATAACAGGAAGCAATGACGGAAAAGAAAGTCAAATGGGGTGTGATCGGTTCCGGAGGGATAGCCAAAAGAAGGATGATCCCCGAAGGAATTGCCCGTTCAGCTTATGCGGAACTGGTTTCCGTGTATGATCCTGATGGGGAAGTGAACCTGGCGGTAGCCAAAGAATTTAACGCAAAAGCTGAGGCCGGGGTGGATGAACTTTTGAGATCGGATATTGATGCCGTCTATATCGCATCGCCGGCGAACAGGCATTATGAGCAGGTTGTTCAAAGCGCCCGGGCAAGAAAACATGTATTCTGTGAGAAGCCGCTTGGTCTGAGCGTTGCGGAAGCCGAAAAGATGGTCAGGCTGTGCAAGCAGGAAGGCATCCTGCTGGGAATAGGATTTATGATGCGGTTTCTGTCCCAACACCGGGCTGCCTTACAGCTGATCCGGGAAGGGAAGCTTGGAACGCCGGTTTACGGGAGGGCACAGTTATCCTGCTGGTATCCTCCCATTCCCGGAGCCTGGCGGCAGGATCCGCGGCTTGGAGGAGGAGGTTCACTGATGGATATGGGCAGCCACTGCATTGATCTTTTGGAGATGTTCTTCGGAAAAGTGGAACGGGTACACTGTTTCATCAACAACTCAGTTCATGCCTATGATCCGGAAGACAGCGCGGTGGTGTCGCTCTTCTTTGAGAATGGTGCCATGGCTACCGTAGACACGTTCTTTTGTATCCCTGATGACAGCAGCAAAAATCTCCTGGAACTTTATGGATCCAAAGGCAGCATTCTGGCCCGGGGAACGATCGGACAGGGAGAACGGGGGGAGATGACTGCATACCTTGAAAACGATGATGCCGGTTACCAGGCTCTCCAGTCACGTGCCGTTGCCGGCGGGGTTGCTGTCGATCCTGAACCGGTCAATACCTACCTGGCCGAGATCGATGAATTCAGCCGGGCCATTATTGAAAAAAGGGAACCGGAGAACAGCGCTTTACTTGGATTACGGAGTCAAAAAGTACTGGCAGCCTGCTATTCGTCGGCCGAAGCCGGAAAAACAATTACATTAACTTAAATGATCAACAGATGAACAGGATTGCACTGGGAATATTTGCCCACCCCGACGACGCGGAATTTGTCTGTGCCGGGACACTGTCGTTATTAAGAAAGGCCGGATGGGAGGTGCATATTGCCACGATGGCTCCCGGCGATAAAGGCACAGCCGAATACACCCGGGAAGAGATCAGCCGGATCAGGAAAGCCGAGGCAGCCCGGGCTGCCGGTTTGATCGGAGCTACGTACCACTGCCTCGAATTTGAGGATGTCTATATTTTTTATACCCGTGAGGCGATCCGGAAAACGACCGCATTGATCAGGAGAGTCAGGCCGGATATCGTATTCACAGCCAGCCCTGCCGATTACATGGTCGACCACGAGATGACCAGCCGGATCGCTCAGACAGCCTGCTTTTCTTCCGGGATTAAAAATATGGAAATTGAAGAGCCTGCATTTGAGCCGGTTCCTTATCTGTATTACTGCGATCCGATGGAAGGTAAGGATATGCTTGGCCGTCCCGTTCATCCGGATATTTATATGGATATTTCTGAGGAAATTGAGAATAAAAAGCGCATGCTGGCCTGTCATGAAAGCCAGCGTAACTGGTTGCTGGTACACCACAAAATAGATGAATATATCCTTTCCATGAAACGGCTTGCAGAAAAAAGAGGAAAAGAAGCAGGCGTGGAATATGCAGAAGGATTAAGGCAACACCTGGGACATGGTTTTCCCCAGGATAACATCCTCCCGGAGATCCTTGGAGAAGTAGTTCATACCATATAATAACCAATTAAAGAGGACTGACATGGCACGAAAATTAAGTATGCTTGCACCGGACTGGTGGGATTTTACCACCCTGGATGACGATATTCTGAATGATGCCGCAAAGCTGACGGCAAACGACCTGTTTCACCTGTCGAGACCGGGATTCAAGGTTGTCTTTTATGATACCCTGGAGGATTTTTACCTGGCAGAGGCGCTGGAGTACATTACAGCCTGGAAACAGGCATCGGTAAGCAATCCTGTTGGCGTATGCGGACCGATCGGGCCAACGGAGCAGCTTCCCCTGGTAGCCCGTCTGGTAAATGAATTGCAGTTGGACTTGTCCAATGCCCATTTCTGGGGCATGGATGAATGGGTTGTCAACGGAAAAGAAGTCGATGTTACCCATCCGTTGTCGTTTGAAAAAGCAGACCGTGAACTCTGTTTCGACCGGATTGATCAAAAACTGAGAATGCCTGATTCGAACCTGCATTTCCCGAAAGCAGATCTGGCCGCATATATCAACAGTTGGGAAAGCGGTGTCCGTTGTGCTGTCATGCAGGGCGGACAAGGTGATACAAAACACTGGGCTTTCAATGATCCGGTGAAAAGGGAAGGAAAGTATCAGGCCGCTCCGCCCACACCCGAAGAATACCGGAGGCTGTCAACGCGTGTGGTTGACCTTCACCCGGTAACCTGTATGCAAAATGCGCGCACCAGTGCGGGAGGCGTTGTCACCGGCGTTCCGGTACAGGCATTGACGGTTGGCCCTGTTCAGACCTGGAAAGCTGAAAAGGTGTCGATCTGGCAGGCCGGGATGCATGATAATCCGTTCGGACAGCGTCTTACTGCCCTGATGATCAGCAAACGGATCACGGACAGCAGTGTGCCAATGTCGCTGTTGGCTGATCATCCCAATGTCCAGTTCAATTATTACCGGGGCGGGATTGGCGCGTGTGGGACCGAGATGCATTGAAAACGTCATTTCGGGAGACCGGAACACGGAGACCGGGAAATGCGGTGATGTTTGCCGGACAAGAAGCAAGCAAGATGAAGATAAGTAAATCGGACATTCCTGCGAACGGTGCGCGCGAGGAGGCTCCCGGCTTACACCGGGTACTGGGCTTGTGGGACCTGGTTTTTTACGGGATTATCCTGAACCAGCCGGTCGCGGCCATCGGATTGTTTGGGTTGGTTTCCCAAATATCGAAGGGACACATGGTGACCACGCTCCTGTTGAGCATGGCCGCCATGTTATTGACAGCGGTGAGTTACGGGCGTATGGCTGTCCTATATCCTTCTGCAGGGTCGGCATACACCTATGTAAGCCGTGGACTTAACGGTTCGCTGGGGTTCCTGGCCGGCTGGGCCATGATCCTGTGTTATCTGATCATCCCGATGATCAATACCGTCTTCGGAGTACTTTCTTTACAACGGTTATTTCCCGGTGTTCCTTATCCCGCCGGTGTTGCTGTTTTTATGGTCTGCATGACAGTTTTAAATATACTTGGAGTACGTTCGGGGATGAAAGCCAACAAGATGATGCTTTGGATCATGCTGATCGTCATTATGGCATTTTTTATAACCGCTGTCCGGTATGTATTGCAGACTCTTGGGGCAGAAGGTCTTACCGATATAACACCTTTCTTTGATCAGGAGACGTTTAGTTTCAGTGCTATCTTCGCGGGGACATCGCTTGTGGCGCTGACCTATGTCGGATTTGACGGGATCACCACATTGGCAGAAGATGTGAAGAATCCCCGGCGTGATATCAAACTGGCGATTCTGATCGTCTGCCTCTTTACAGGACTGTTCAGCGCTTTGCAAATGTATCTGGCACAACAGTCAGCCCAAACCATGTGGCTGGATAGCAGTCAGTTGACAGGCTCACCGTTTTATGACCGGATCCCGCAGGAACAAATTGAAACAGCTTTTATGACGGTTTGTGCCCACGTGGGCGGCGACCTGTTATTTAATGCCATGACGGTTACCATGATCGTCGCCTGTCTGGGCAGTGGCCTGGCCGGTCAGTTGGGAGCGGCCAGGTTGCTGTATGGCATGGGGAAAGAAGGCGTTATCCCCAAAAAGTTCTTTGCATATCTCAGCCCGGGATCCAATGTCCCGGTACTGAACCTCCTGGTTATCGCTGTACTGGCGTTTGCCGGGTCTCTGGCATTGAATTATCAAAAAGTCGCCGAACTGATCAATTTTTCAGCGCTCACCGCTTTTATGGGCGTCAATATTGCGGCAATTAACCGGTTTTATTTCAGGCCGTTATACCGCAAAAGGAATCTTGTCACAGATTTTCTCCTGCCCGCGGGAGGATTTCTCTTTTGTCTGTGGATATGGATCAACCTTCCAATGAATTCCCTGGTCATGGGAGGGGGATGGTTGCTGATCGGTTTCGTCTGCCTGATCATCACGACAAAAGGATTTCGTGAGAAAGCTAAAGCATTGGATTTTA
>CAZOYZ010000219.1:0-8472 GCA_964584045.1 uncultured Prolixibacteraceae bacterium
GAAAACCAGACCCCTGGTGTTGAAACTGAAGAGATTCAGGAGCAAAATCCTGAGATGGAAGAACGTTCCTCTGCCGAGGCAGAAGTAGAAGCCGCTGATGAACCTGTGGAAATGCAGACCGTCGGCGGGCAGGATACCGATCAGGCAGAAGAGGAAAGAGTGAGTCCGGATCAGGAAGGATTTGTTTCGGAAGAAGAGCATGATAGTCAGGAATCAGATATTCCGTTAAAAGAAGAATCGGTAGCAGCGGAAGAAGTGCCTGATGTTGTACAGGAAGCGTTGAATTCAGAAGAACCTGCTTCGGAGCAGGAAGATGCTGTTTCAGATCAGGAAGAGGTTATTTTGGAGCAAAAGGAACCTGTTTTGGAGCAGAATGGGGTAATCGAGGAAGATACACCTGTCGGCAACCCGGAAGAACCTCTGAAGGATGAAGCACGGGAGGACCAGGAGCATGGGGAAGATACCGGTTCAGGGACAGAAGATGAATTGGATGAGTTAACGGACCATGAAGTGGTCGCACCGGGAAAGACCGATTATTCGGGTTACACCGAGGTAGAATTGATCAACGCATTGAGGGAATTGCTTGCCACTTCAAAATACGAAGATATCAAAGACGAGATTGAGCGGATAAAGATTAGCTTTTACAGGGAGCATGAAAAAAATACAGAGGACGAGAAAAGGAAGTTTTTGGATGAAGGAGGTGACGAAAATGAGTTTGTTCCCGGGAATCTCTTTTATGAGGAAGATTTAAAGAATTTACTGAAGGATTACCGGCAATTGAAAAGCGATCAGGCCAGATCTGCAGAGGAAGAAAAAGATCAAAACCTTCAGGTAAAATATGAAATTATTGAAGATATCAAATCGCTGGTGAACCGCAAAGAGTCCATCAACAGAACTTTTCAGGATTTCAGGGAATTACAGCAACGATGGAGGGACACCGGTCCGGTGCCTCAATCCAAGCTGAAAGACCTTTGGGAAACCTATCACCATCACGTGGAGAATTTCTATGATTACATCAAGATCAATAAGGAGTTGCGGGATCTCGACCTGAAAAAGAACATGGAGCTGAAGATCAATCTTTGCGGAAAAGCTGAAGAATTGTTGCTCGAACCTTCCATTATCAAAGCTTTCAACATTCTTCAAAAGTACCATGAGCAATGGAGGGAGATCGGCCCGGTTCCCCGCGATAAGAAGGACGAGCTTTGGGAACGTTTTAAAGCGGCGACATCCAAGATCAATAAGAAACACCAGGAGTATTTTGAAGGGCGCAAAGACGAGCAGAAGAAAAACCTGGAAGCAAAAACGGCATTGTGCGAAAAAGCAGAAGAGATTGCTTCCCTTGACCTGGAGACCCATAAAGAATGGGATGATAAGTCGAAGGAACTGATTGAGTTGCAAAAGGTATGGCGCACCGTTGGTTTTACCCCCAGGAAAGAGAATAACCGCATTTACGAGCGTTTCCGTGTTGCCTGTGACCGTTTTTTTGATGCAAAACGTGAATTTTACGCTCAAAATAAGGAATTTCAGGTAAACAACCTGCAGATGAAGGCTGACTTGTGCGTGCAGGCAGAGGCGGTAAAGGATAATACGGACTGGAAAAAAACAACCGACGAGTTCATCCGGATCCAAAAGAAATGGAAGGAAATAGGTCCGGTACCCAGAAAGCAGTCGGACGCGATCTGGAAACGTTTCCGTGCTGCCTGTGATTATTTCTTTGATCAAAAGTCGAAACATTTTTCAGTCGTCGACCAGGAACAGGACGAAAATCTGGAATTGAAAAAAGCACTGATCAAAGAGGTGAGAAATTACCAGCTTACCAGAAATGAAGATGTTGATCTGGCACAAATGAGAGACTTTCAGTGCAGGTGGACCGAGATCGGTCATGTGCCGTTTAAAGATAAGGATGCGGTGCAGAACGAATTCAGGGATGCGATCAATGTCCATTTCGATCATCTTAAGATCGATGACCAAAAGCGTAACCTTTTGAAATTCAAGAGTAAGGTATCCAATATATCTGTGACGGGCCGGGGACTGAACAAGATGCGCTATGAAAGGGACAAGTATGTCGTCAAACTGAAACAGATGGAAAGCGACCTGGCTCTGCTGAATAACAATATTGGTTTCTTTGCCAATACCAAGAACGCGGAATCATTGATCGATGATGTGAACAGGAAGATCCAGGCTACCCAGGAAAAAATTGAATTCCTGAAAGAGAAGATACGTATTATTGATGAAATGGAGGAAGAAGATTAAGTTTTTTTTGAACGCAATAGTTTTTATTGCTTAACTTTGGCGTTTTAAAAAAATTAAATTTTTCAGTTTTGTCAACAACCAAATACATTTTCGTGACCGGAGGTGTAACCTCTTCCCTGGGTAAAGGAATACTGGCATCATCGCTGGCTAAATTATTGCAGGCCAGGGGATATTCCGTAACTATTCAGAAGCTGGATCCCTATATTAATGTTGATCCCGGAACGCTTAACCCCTATGAACATGGCGAATGCTATGTCACTGCTGACGGAGCGGAGACCGACCTGGATCTGGGGCACTACGAACGTTTTCTGAATGTACACACATCCCAGGCCAATAATGTGACTACAGGGCGGATCTATCAGTCAGTGATCAACAAGGAACGCCGGGGTGATTATCTTGGAAAAACAGTACAGATCATCCCTCATATTACCGACGAGATAAAGCGGAAAATAAAGTTTTTGGGCACCAAACGCGACTATGATATTGTGGTTACCGAAATTGGAGGAACAGTCGGTGACATCGAGTCATTACCGTATATTGAAGCTGTTCGGCAGCTCAAATGGGAACTGGGTCACAATGCGCTTGTGGTTCACCTGACGCTGGTGCCTTACCTGGCTGCATCGGGGGAAACGAAGACCAAGCCAACCCAGCATTCTGTAAAAATGTTGCTGGAAAACGGGGTGCAGCCGGATGTTTTGGTTTTGCGTACAGAACACGATCTGGATATCAACATTCGAAAAAAAGTTGCTCTGTTCTGTAATGTGGAGATTAACGCGGTCGTACAATCGCTCGATGTTCCCACCATTTATGAAGTGCCGATTAAGATGTTGGAACAAAAGCTCGATGTGACGGTGCTTAAGAAATTGAAATTACCTTTAAGGGATGAACCCAGACTGGATGATTGGAATGAATTCCTGTACAAGCACAAAAATCCGGAAGGTGAGGTTTGCATTGGTCTGGTGGGTAAATATGTGGAGTTGCAGGATGCCTATAAGTCGATCATGGAAGCTTTGGTTCATGCAGGGGCGCAGAACCGGGTCAAAGTCAATCTGCGACTGATCCATTCGGAGAAAGTCAACGCTG
Organism: uncultured Prolixibacteraceae bacterium; assembly: GCA_964584045.1. Taxonomy (GTDB): domain Bacteria; phylum Bacteroidota; class Bacteroidia; order Bacteroidales; family Prolixibacteraceae; genus JBCFBK01. The sequence goes on from CAZOYZ010000219.1 coordinate 3,337, forward strand.
AAAATGTGAATTCAATGTTGTCGGGACTTTCAGGGATCATTGTAGCCCCGGGATTTGGACACCGAGGCGTTGAAGGGAAAATCCTGGCTGTGAAATATGCCCGTGAAAAGGACGTTCCGTTTCTTGGGATTTGTCTCGGAATGCAAATGGCCGTCATCGAATTTGCAAGAAATGTTATTGGTTTGGAAGGAGCCGACTCGACCGAGATGAACGAAAAGACAGATTATCCTGTTATTGATTTGATGGAAGAGCAAAAGGGAATAACCGAGAAGGGTGGAACGATGAGGCTTGGCGCTTATCTCTGCCGGATTACAGATAAATCTTCCTGTTTGTTTAAAGCTTATGGGGTTCAGGAAATTTATGAACGTCACAGGCACCGGTATGAATTCAACAATCATTATCTCGATGAGTTTAAGAAAGCCGGCATGAAGGCCGTCGGGATCAACCCGGATACCAATCTGGTTGAAGTCGTTGAAATTCCGGAACATAAATGGTTTGTCGGTGTTCAGTATCACCCGGAATACAGCAGTACTGTTCTGAGTCCGCATCCTTTATTTGTGGCATTTGTAAAGGCATCGAAGGGAAGAAATTAGTAAATGAGGTTTTATGGATAAAAATACAATTATCGGGATGGTGCTGATTTTCGCTATCCTGATCGGATTCAGTTACCTGAACAAGCCGTCCCAGGAAGAGATCGAAGCTGCAAAGCAACGGCAGGATTCGATTGCCAGGGTTGAGGCGCAATTGCAGATGGAAACTGAAATCCAGGCCAGACAAAAAGCACGTCAGGATACGGTTTTAACAGAAGGGTCAGATTCCGTCAAAGCCATGCAAAACGCACAGGATCGGTTTGGCGCTTTTGGTCGGGCGACAGTTGGAGAAGAAAAATTGATTACGCTCGAAAATAATCTGATGAAGGTCAGCATATCGACAAAAGGAGGTAAGATCCGTTCTGTCGAGTTGAAAAATTATCAGACCCACGATTCCCTGCCACTTGTTTTATTCGACGGACCAAACAATTCGTTTGGCCTGAACTTTTTTGCACAAAACAGGAGTATCCGTACCGACGATCTGTATTTTGTCCCTTTAGCCGCCGAAACAAAACTCGTGGTTGGAGGGCCGCAGGTAAAGAAGGGTAAAGAAGGAAATGAAAAATATAATCAGGAACAGGGAGGTGAAGAGAAGTCGCTGCAGATGAGGCTGATGACGGAGGATGATTCTTTCCTGGAGTACAGGTATACGGTGAAGCATAATTCATACATGGTTGGCTTTGATGTCACGATTACCGGTATGGATGATCTGATCGCATCCAATTCCAATTATCTCAACTTTACATGGGCTCATGCGGGTCCCCGGCTGGAGAGAAAATCCAAATACGGGGAAGATAACTACACGTCCGTGAACTATAAATATTTTGACGATGATGTCGAGAAGCTAAGTCCCGCCAAGTCGAGTGAAGAAACCCTGGCGACCCGGATAAAATGGATCAGCTTTAAACATCTGTTTTTCAACTCGACCATTATTGCTGACGACGCTTTTCCGACCGCCGGCATCAAATACGATTATCACGGTGAAAGCAATAAATATGTCGGGGATTTCTATGCAGATATTGCTCTTCCTTATGAGAATAAGCCAAATCAGTCGTACGGGATGAGTTTTTATTTTGGCCCTAATCATTTTCACACACTGAAGCAGTACGATATTTCCCTGGACAAATTGATCAACCTTGGTTATTCGATCCTTCGTCCTGTAAACCGCTATCTGGTGATCCCGGTATTTAACCTGCTGAGAAACTATATTGGTAACTTCGGGATTATTATTCTTTTGCTGACCATCTTTATCAAGGTCATCCTGCTGCCGTTCACCTATAAGTCGTACTTGTCGCAGGCAAAGATGAAGGCGTTGAAGCCGGAGATGGATGAGCTTAATGAAAAATTTGGCAAGGACAAGCCTATGGAGAAGCAACAGGCGGTCATGGCTTTGTATAAAAAGGCCGGAGTAAACCCCCTTGGAGGCTGTCTCCCCATGTTGCTGCAAATGCCTATCCTGTTTGCCATGTTTTTCTTTTTCCCGGGCGCTATTGAATTAAGGCAGGAGAGTTTCCTTTGGGCGAAGGACCTGTCTTCGTATGACTCGATCCTGAACCTGCCGTTTACGATTCCGCTGTACGGAGCGCATGTGAGCCTGTTTTGCCTCTTGATGACCGTGACCACGATCCTTTCAACAAAGCTGAATTCACAAGCCACTGCCAGCACACAGACCATGCCCGGAATGAAAACAATGATGTATCTTATGCCGGTGATGTTCCTGTTCATACTGAATAGTTATCCCGCCGGACTCAGTTATTATTATTTTCTGGCTAACCTGATCACTATCGGACAGATGTTCCTGTTCCAGAAGTTTATCGATGAAGATAAGATCAGGGCACAAATTCATACCAATAAGAAGAAGCCGGTACAGAAATCAAGTTTTCAGAAAAGACTGGAAAAAATTGCCAAAGACCGGGGCGTGCAATTACCCAAATAGTATCAGAAGTCGTAAGTAGCGAGTAGCGAGTAGCGAGACAGGAGACAGGAAACAGGAAACAGGAAACATCCAAGCTCTGTGCTCTGTGCCTCTTTAGATTGTCCGGATAAGAACGACGATTACCGGGAGAAGAACGATGATCAGCAGTACGATCTTTCTCCACTGGAAGATACTGGCGTATAAACCTGCCAGTAACACCATCTGATTGGATAAATCGGACTGGATTTTTCCCCTCATATGATTCCCGGTATAGGTGATCAGGTCTTCCCGGCTGCGGGAAATTGTCCAGAGGTCGGTGAATATATTTTTGCACCTTAGCTGGAAAGCTTCTTTTGATTTCAAAATAATGATCCCATTGATACCGAACCCGATAAAACAAATTTCACCGAGTTGGTTTAGCGTGGCAGCATCTGAAATCTCAATTTTTCTAAGCATGAATCCCCTTGGCCGGAATAGGTATTTCTCACCGTTTAAACAGGCAATGGTCTTGCTGCTGAATGCGACCGGACTGATCTCGCCGATTTGTTGATCTTCGAGAAATAACTGATACTGGCTTTCATACCATTTCTTGTGCCAACGTAACTGTGTTTCCATAGGGTTCAGGTATGGTTTTTAATCTTGGCCAAGCCGGACAATTTTGCTATGAAGTTACAAAATTATCGTATTCCGGGGTCGAAAATTATTAACAGATTATCCGGGTATCCGGGGTATCTGAGTTCATTCCCCGATTCGTTTTAAAGCTAAATTTGAGGGAGAGTATTTGACGATCAGATCAATCAACAGGTCCGTACGGACAGGTTTGGCGATGTAATCGTCGAATCCTTCACTGATGGCCTGCTTTCTGTCAGATTCCAGGGCAAATGCCGTTTGGGCGACAATAGGAAGGTCGGGACGTATTTTTTTTATCGTTTTGGCCGCTTCATAACCGTCCATAACCGGCATCCGGACATCCATCAAAACCAGATGAATTTTCTCGTTGGAAGCACAGAGATCGACTGCCATTTTTCCGTGATGGGCTCGGATGATGTTCACATTATATTCGCTCAGGATCTCGGAGATAAAGAGATAGTTATATTCTTCATCCTCAGCAATTAAAAGATTGATAGGATCATTGCACGAAGATGTGACTGTTTCTGTTTCACACATGTCGGGAACTTATTTGTGTTAATAAAAAAGAAGTATTTGCGAACGGCCGAAAAAAAGAACATCCTTTTTCAAAAAAAGTTTAATATTACAGGGAATTCCTGTGAATGAACTGAAAAGGACATTTAATCCGGCTAAAATCCTTCTTTAAGATCATTTCGGCGGCAATCCGTCCGATTTCATCATGATTGGTCGAGATCGTCGAGATCCCGTCGCAAAGAATTTCCTTCACCGGATTTTCATTGTAAGAAATAATCCCGATATCTGTTCCCGGGATCCATCCTCTTTTTTTGATCATTCTGATGACGTCGTACAAATCATTATCTGAAATGGTAATGTAAACCTCGTGCTTGCATACCTGATCCTCATCAGGTAAGTCCAGGATACGGTATACGAACCGGTTGACCTGGCAAAAGATGGTAAACCCTTTTCGGATATAGGGGGAATAATACTCCGTTTTAGGAAAGATCAGGTTTAGCCGGTCGTATTTCTTCAGCATTTCAAGCGCTTCAGAAAGAGCCTCGCGAATATCCCGGTCATATTCCTGATAAACCACGGGATAATCTTTCAGTTCATCCAGGTTCCTGTCGACGATGAGGACCTTTTCTTTAGGGATTTTCCGGATCACACTTGCCACATCGGCATTTTCATTTTTGAAATGCGGAAGGATAACGAAATAATCGTAATTCGAAAGGTTGTTTTCAATGATATTTTCAAACTCAGCAATGTCATAATTATAGATGAACACGTCCACACCGGCCTTTTTCCCAAGGGTCTGGATAAACGAATTATACAGGCTTCGTTTGTAATTGCTTAGTTTATTAAAGATCAGGCTTATCCTGAGTTTTTTACCAGGACTGTTCTGGCTGACATAGTATCCCTTTCCCCTCACCGAAGCCAGGATTCCTTTCTTTTTGAGCTGCACATAAGCCTTTTCGACCGTATCGCGCGAGAGTAGTAATTCTTCGCTGGTCTCATTGATCGATGGTATGCGTTGTCCCTTTCTGAAAATCCCTGATTCAATATCAGAAATAATCATCTCTTCTACCTGTCTGTACTTCGGTACCCCGGATTCAGAATCGATTTTGGTACAATCAGTCATTTTGTTTCTTTGTGAACCAATAAAGGATCTGATTAAAGCCGAAAATTAACGAATTAATTGGTTAAACTCATCACAATTCATGAAAAACAGACTGACAAACATAAAGGCCGGTTCGTTAATTTTCGCTTATTTTATTCAACATTCATCCGGTTTGGTTGTTTCAGAGAGAAAAATACTTATGCCTGTAAATGTGCCGGAAACGGGAGCGCCACGTGTCGTGATTGTAGGCGCGGGATTCGCAGGGCTGAAATTAGCGAGAAAGCTGAAGCACAAAGGCTATCAACTGGTTTTGCTCGATAAAAACAATTATCATCAGTTTCAGCCGCTTTTTTATCAGGTTGCCACGTCAGGTCTGGAACCAAGCG
>CAZOYZ010000220.1:0-8443 GCA_964584045.1 uncultured Prolixibacteraceae bacterium
CAACGCTCTTTCGAGTAACTTCCGTACCCGGTCAGCGGATTGTTGCCTGCCCCGTCGTATGCCGGACCATTGTAAAGATCGCTGGCTGCATACAACAACACGCGCGATTTCAGAGCCAATGCGGCACCGGTGGAGATCCTTCCGAGCTGCCCGCCCGATGCTTCATCGGGTGACATCAAATGCGCCATGGCCAGGTCGCATTGCTCAACAACGAATTCAACGCACTCCTGAAAGGTGCTGCGCTGAATATTCAGATCATCCTCAAGGGTGAGTGACCTGGTGATAATGGGAATTCCCCCATACCTCTTTATCAGTTCAAAATGAGCGTAAGCCCTCAAAAAGATCAACTCACTTTTAAACTGCTCTTTTAAATCGGCCGAAGTTTCCGGCAAAAGATCCAGGTTTTCAAGCCCGATATTGGCAGAACGGATATACTGGTAATTCACATTCCACTGATTGTCCGGATTGGAAGACGCAGGCGACCATGAACCGTTCGTCAGGATATCGACCGTCAACCCGGATATGTTAGGCATCGCCTCATCCGATATGCAGGCCGTCATGGCCTCCCCTGATTCGAGCCGGTTGTATCCGTCCGAATCAGAGGAACCATAGGGCAAAACCTGGTAATTCCGCATCACATATTCTTCGGCTTTTTTAGGTTCGCCAAACACGAATTCGGCCCCATATTTATCGTACGGAGTTTCATCAAGCGGATCTTCACAAGCATTGAAAAGCAATACCGCCAAACTGAATAGAGTATATATTTTTTTCATCGTATTGGTTCTTGAGGATTAAAACTGAACTGTAACACCCATGTTAAAAATCCGCTGGATCGGATAAGTAATGCCGTCGCCCGGAGATTCCGGATCGATCACGTTCATCTTATCGAAAGTGAAAAGGTTATATCCCGTAGCAAAAATCCTTAACTTAGACAGATGAAGGTATTTCAATACGCCTGCCGGCAAGGAATAGCCGATCTCGGCCGACTTAAACCTGAGGTAAGAAGCGTCTTTGAGCCAGAAATCGGAGTTAGGTGATTTATTGTTCGTATTCTCACCCTCTATGCTTAACCGGGGATAAGTCGCTGAAGCACGGGTATCGATCCCCGATCCAGGATCGTAAGCCCAGCGGTCAAGATGATGTTCCATCACTTTTCCTAGCCCGTTTGGATAAAATTCCCAGTATGCCTGATCGGACAACTTTTTGCTCACCTGCCCCACTCCTTCGAAGAGCACGTTCAAATCAAATCCTTTCCATGCAAAATCAAGGCTAAAGCCATAAACCATTTCCGGCATCCAGCTTTTGCCAATGTATGAGACATCATCAATGTCGATTTTGTCATCGTCGGTAAGATCTTTATATTTTAAGTCGCCAGGACGTACTATTCCATAGGTCTGAACAGGACTGTTACTGATCTCATCGTCATCATGAAAGAACCCAAGTGACTGCAAACCGAACTGGGAGCCAATGGGATGTCCTGTCCGGTAATTAAACGGGTAGGGATAATTCTGTTCCTGCATGTCAATGATCTCATTTTTTGCAAAAGAGAAGTTGCCTGAAGCGCCATAATGAAATTCACCGATATGGTCTATATAGTCCAGGCTTAATTCAAAGCCCTTATTTTCAACAACGCCTGCATTACCTGAGGGAATATCGATCGTACCCAGCATTCTGGGGATTGAGTTCAGTTCCACGATAATTCCCGTTGTCTTTTCATAAAAGACGTCTCCTGAAAGGCTCAAACGGTTGTTGAAAAATGCAGCATCCACGCCGATGTTTGTCTTTTTGGTTTTTTCGCTGGTGATGGCCGGATTTCCCAGGACGCCTTCCCGGTATCCCCCGTACGATTGCAAATTATCGCCAATCAGATAGCTTCCTGATTTTTCAAAGAAGGACAGTTTCTGAAAGTACCCAATGTTACTGTCATTCCCGGTCAACCCATGCGAGACCCTGATCTTCAGAAAACTGATCAGCGAGCTTCCTCTCAGGAATGATTCCTCCGAAAGGACCCATCCGGCCGAAACAGCAGGAAACAGAACATAGCGTTCCTGATCGGAGGTTTGTTCACTTCCCTGGTACGCGAAGGATACCTCTGCCAGGTACCGGTTATTAAACGCATAGTTGGCACGTCCCATGATCCCCCGGTAATAATGCGGCATCACGGAACCATCGCCTGCAAAAGAAGTTTGCTCCGCAAACAACGTACCTGAGAGCGCATGTTTTCCAAATCCGCGGTTATAATCAAAGCCTGCCTGAATATCGAAGATCCGCTGGTTATCCCCGACACTGCTTGAGTTTTGCTGGGTTGCCGGGTCTTTCTCGCCCCACTCTTTTTCCATACTTCCTTCATAAACCACGAACCCCTTGTTTCTGCTGATGGTCTGTTCAAAGTAGCTGTCGAACGAAACAGATCCTCTGAAGGAAAGGCCTTTCACCCAACCGCTCATATCATATCTTGTCTTGAAAGCCGCATCCGTATTCCGGACATTATAAATGGAATAGCCGTTGTAATTCAGCAGCCCGTACGGATTGTTGGTATACTGGGAAGTTCCTGCAAGCGAGCGGTCTTCGTTAAAAACAGGGAACGCGTTGGGGGGAAGCTGGTATAAAACGGTGAAAATCCTCTCGGAACTGTTACTCCTCAACCCGGGATAATTCCTTTTTTCCTGCCTTCCGCCAATCTCCATCGATACCTGCAGGGCCTTCGTGACCTGTACATCGATGTTCGACCTTAGCCGGTACATTTCAAAGTCCAGGTTGGTGTCGTAGGTATTCACCGTGTCATCCACGTTGTATAAACCTGTATTTTTGATATATCCTGCTGAAGCATAATAACGCACCGACTTGTTTCCTCCCCGGATGCTAAGATTGTAATCCTGCTGAGTGGAATAGTCTTTGAGGAATTCCTTCGCCCAGTCGATATTGGGATGATGATAGGGATCTGACCCCGTCCGGTAGGCCTCCAGCACGGATTCATCATATTTCACTTCCTTTCCCTGGTTCCGCAGCGCTTCATTATATAACTGCGCAAAATGATAAGAATCCAGATACTTTGGGATCCGTGTGGGCGTTTGAAGCCCGTATTTGGCGTCGAGGGAGACTTTGACCGGCTCTTCTTTCCCTCTTTTGGTCGTGATCAGCACCACGCCGTTCCCGCCACGAAGTCCGTAAATGGCTGTAGATGCGGCGTCCTTAAGCACCGTGATGCTTTCGATATCGTTCGGATTAAGATAAGCCGCATCATTTCTCCAGTAACCATCAACCAGGACGTAGGGAGTCTGCTGTGCGCCTCCGAGAGTACGTAATCCCCGGATATAGATCGAACTGCTTTCCAGGCCCGGTTCACCGTCGCTTTGCTGAACTGTAAGGCCGGTAAGGCGGCCTCCTAACACATTTTTCCTGTTTACCCCCGGCAAACTTTTCAGTTCGTCGCCCGAAATATACGATACGGCGCCGGTGACGTGCTCTGCCTTTATCTTTCCCCAAAGCACGTCCACATATTTTTCAGGCATTAATGTGACAAAAAGGTCACCTTTCCCGTCACACGCCTGTTCTTTTGCCGTGTAGCCGGCTTTGGAAAACACAAGTACCACATTGGTCCCGCCGGTTTCAACGATAAACACGCCATTTTCGTCACTCCCGGCAGAAACGGGCTGACCTTTCACAGAAACGTTCACTCCCTGAACCGGCTTTCCGTCAGGGTCAATGATCTTCCCCCTGATGGCTGTAACCTGGTCGCTGACCTGATCATGATCGTTGCCCAATAAGCTGACGGCAGTCAGATTCATCGCGGCAACCATTAAAAGTACCCTCGAAAAAAGGGTAAGCATTTTTCGCTTGAAGCAGTTAGGTTGAAATTGTTTCATAATAATTAAGTTAGTTAGATAATTCATTCAAAAGAAATATGAATGCCAGGAAGCAGATAATGCCCAGAATAAGGCAGTACAGAACCGTCTTTGAATCATGACTGATTTGTCTCATAACGTGCAGACTGATTTTTTTCCACATAGAATTAATTTGTTCCGGATCAAATATACCGATGACCCGCAACAAGCTCTTTTCAATGTGATTCAGGATCGATCAATGCTGATTCATCGCTTATAAAAATGGATCAATTTCGTATAAAATTGATTCACGCGCTTTTTTTTATCAATGTCATCAGATTATTTTACAACGTGTTATGAAAATACGCGGAATTTTCAACGCGGTTGATAACCCTTGACCGAATGATCTGTCCCGGTCATCGATCACACGCCGCAGGCTTTCTTTTCGCCGAATTCGGTGGGAGAAAATCCATAGGTTTTTTTAAAGCAATTTGAAAAATACGACGGGGTGCTAAAACCAACCATGTAGGCAATTTCTGAAACGGTGTGCTGATTTTCTTCCAGCAGTTTTACCGAAGCTCGCAGCCGGTAATTTTTAAGAAGCTCGTTAGGAGCAAAATTGGTCAGCGCTTTGATCTTCCGGTAAAGGTTTGCCCGGCTCATGCCAATTTCACCGCTAAATGCATCCAGATCGAATTCCGGGTCTGACAGGTGTTTGTCGAGCGTCTCGTAGATTTTGTCGAGGAACTGCCGGTCGAAATCCGATGTGTTTGTATTCGCCTGCTCAAACGGGAACTTTTTACAGAACGCGTTCCTCAGTTTCTCGCGGGTTTCGATCAGGCTTCTGATCTTCATCTTCAGGACCGCGGGGCTGAAGGGTTTTGTGATATAATCGTCGGCTCCGGCATCGAACCCCTGCTTCATCTGCGATAACGCAGTAAGCGCGGTTACCAGGACAACCGGAACATGGCTGGTATTGACATCGTTCTTTAACTTATGACATAGTTCCACACCGCTCATCACCGGCATCATCACGTCGCTGATGACCAGGTCGGGCATTTCGGAGACGGCTTTCAGGAACCCTTCTTCGCCGTTGACCGCTTCAACCACATTAAACGCATCTTTCAGGTGAGTTTTCAGATAATTTCTGACTTCGGCATGGTCTTCGACGAGCAGAACGGTCTGTTTTTCCGAAAGGGTATTGACCGTTACGATTTCTTCGCCCCCTTCCGGATCATCCGGCAGCAGATACCCGGCATAGTCTTCCCCCTTCCCTGGTAAAGGAGCAATCTCCTGTTCACGCAGGTGCTTTCGTCCACGGGGCAAAAAAACTTTAAAGCAGGCGCCTTTGCCCGGTACGCTCGCTGCACGGATGAAACCCGAGTGCAGTTCGACGATGCCTTTGCTCAGGCTTAAGCCAATCCCGGTACCTGCCGACGGCACATTCCCGCAGTCGACGACCTGGTAGAACGGGTCAAAGATTTTTTCCAGGTTTTCCTCCGAAATTCCCCTGCCGTTATCTTCTACGACTACTTCAGCATATTCATCCGCCAGGTTTTCTTCCGGATATTTCAATAAACCATTCAGTTCTTCCCGGGATTTCACGCTTACCCGGATGGCTATTTCACCATTCGCGGGCGTATTTTTGAACGCATTGGAAAGGAGGTTGAAAAAGACTTTTTCAAGTAACAGCCTGTCGAACCACAGGCTTATTTCCTCAGCAGCACGATACGTATAGCTGATTTTCTGCTTTTTAGCTTTTTCGCCAAAGGCCAGTGAAATTTCCCTGAGAAAATCTGAAAAATTTCCTTCGGATGCCTTTAGCTGCATCTTTCCCGACTCTTGTTTTCTGAAGTCCATCAATTGATTGACGATCAGCAACAGGCGGTGCACGTTCTTTCGGATCATCATCAGCGGCTGCCGTACCGCATAGCCGAGGTCGCCCCCGTCGAGCAAATCTTCCAGCGGACCGGCGATCAGGGTCAAAGGAGTACGCAACTCATGTGAAAAATTTGTGAACATACGTATCCTTAACTGATGTACTTTTTCAAGATTATCCTGCTCGATTTGTTTGATCTTCAGCTTATTTTCAAGTTTGATATAATGGAGCAACGAAAATGAAAGGCCCCCGAACAATACCATATAAAAGAGATACGCGTACCATGAAAGCCACGGCGGAGGTAAAATCTTAATACGGAGGCAGACATACTCTTCATTCCAAACTCCGTCGTTGTTTGAGGCTTTTACTTTAAAACGATAGTCTCCCGCAGGCAAATTGGTATAGATGGCCATTCTCTGTTTGCCGACCTGATTCCAGTCATAATCGAAACCTTCCAATTGATATGCATAACGGTTTCTTTCGGGGAAAATATAATTCAATGCCGTATACCCGATCACGAAACTGGACTGGCTGTACTTTAACCGGATCGTCTCGTTGTTTGGCACAAATTTTCGTTGCGGCAATTTTTCTGTCCGGTTTTTGTCAGGCCGAAGTAATTTGAACTCTGTAACCACAACCGGAGGGATGAAGCTGTTCGAGACGATCTTTCCCGGATCGAAGACAACGATCCCGTTATTTCCTCCGTAACATAACCTGCCGTCCGAAAGCTTCACAAACGAATTTTCGGCAAGTTCCTGCAAAGGAAAACCATTTCCGTACGTGTAATTTTTAAAATCACCTTTCACCGGGTCAAACTTTGAAATTCCCGACAGGGTGGAAATCCATAAAAAGCCTGCCTGATCGGGTAAAATGCCGAGTACGATTTCATTAGACAAACCGTCTTTCTCCCTGTACGTTTTAAACTTCAGGGAATCTTTACTGAACCGGCACAGCCCGCCCCCGTTGGTACCAATCCACAGGCTGTTCCGTGAGTCATTATAGATCACATTGATATCACGTTCACTTAATCCTTCCGGATTATCGGGCTGGTACTGATATCTGATCACTGAATTTTTTACCCTGTTGTACCGGTAAATACCGGTATACCGGGTACCGATCCAGTAAATACTGTCATGATCCGGTTCCATGCAGGTGGCATAAGGGAACAGCATCTTCCGGTTATTCCCCGGATAGGTGAAAGGCTCTGAGACGCCTGTTTTAGGATCAAACAACCGTAACCCGAACGTATCACGGACGCATAACAACAATCTTCCCTCTTTTTCAGGATAAATGTTCAAGACCGGAGCATCGGATATATGAAAAGACCGGACCACCTTTTTCCTCTTTTTATCAAACAAAAGGAGGCCGTCGGTATCTGTTCCGATAAATACGGAATCGTTCGTGATATACAGGGACCGGACGATATTTGAAATGAATGACGAGTCGCCCAGCAAATGATGCGAATAGGTGTCAGTCGTTTCATTGTAGCAAAAAAGGCCCCTGCCTCCCGATCCGATCCACAGCTTGTTTCCCGATTGCAGCATCGGACCCGCGCCGCCGTAGATCAGCTGTTCCTGACTTCCGGGATTACTGTACTTGAATTGCTGATTAAATTTGTGATAGTAGTTAATCCCGCCCATGTAGTTTCCAAGCCACACTGTTCCTGCACGGTCAACAAAAACCGAGTATACATAAAAGTGATTGAGATTCCCTTCCCTCTTCTTTAAAGGATTGTACCTTCGCAGGCTCCCTGTGCTCAGGTTCAGGATATTCAGGCCTTCGTTAGTGCCAATCAGCAAATTTCCTTCGTGATCCTCGGCCAGGCACCTGACGCCGTCGTTACTTAATTTTTCGCCCTTAAAAATATCTTCCCCGAAGTTAAGGAACGAATTTTTCGCCGGGTCATACAGGCTAAGGCCGGTCCTTGTCCCAACCCAAAAGTTGCGTTTTGAATCCTCAAACAACGTCCTGACCGTATTTCCCGACAAATGTCCCGGAACAGAAGCGTGATGCCTGAACACCTCGTAATCGCCTGACTCAGGGTAATACCTGATCAATCCGGCATTGAGCGTCCCGATCCATAAATTCCCGTAACTGTCGTATAAAATGGAAAGGATCCGGTTGTTATAGAGGATCCCGTCAAGCCTGGTTTTCTTAAATGTCCTTGTTTCAGGATCATAAAGATCCAGTCCTTGCTCAGTCCCTATCCAGAGACGTCCTCTCCGGTCCTGATGCAAACTGCCCACTTTCTCATGGCTGATCCCTTGCGGGCTATTGCTTCTGTGAAAACACGCAAAGGTGTTGGTTCCGTAATGGTAGCGGTTCAGACCGCCGTCGGTGGCGACCCAGATGTTGCCCTGATTGTCTTCAGTAATACCGGCTATATTATTGTTGCTGATCGAAGTGCTGTCGCCTTTTTTATTCCGGAAAACCTCAAAAGTATAGCCGTCATAGCGATTCAGTCCATCGCGGGTTCCGAACCATAAAAATCCCTTGCTGTCCTGATAGATACAGGATACAGACATCTGGGAAAGGCCCGATTCGGGAGGGATCGTTCCAAAGTAAATTCCTTTTTCCCACGCCTGCAAATTTCCGGTACAGGTCAGTAAAACAAGCAGGTTAAAAAAAATCTTTATCCGGAACATCTTCATAGGTCATGTGCTTTTGGTAACAGGCAGATCCAAACCCCACTTTTTAAAAAGCCATTCTGTAAGCCTCAGGTCATAACGCTGGCGGTTTT
>CAZOYZ010000221.1:0-8421 GCA_964584045.1 uncultured Prolixibacteraceae bacterium
AAGATTATGGCGGCCACTTTCCGGCCGCCATAATCTCAAAAGACTACATCCCGCAAGAATTCCCGGTGACTCAATCATTTTACGACGATTGAACCGGCTCTCCGGAAGTTCTTTGTTCCGGTCTTTTTGATCCTTTTTCATGGTCATATATCGCTCAAACCTTCAGTTCCCAGGGACTCCGGTATTCATACGATAAAAGCCTGTTGGCTTCTTTACTGTTTACGAATTTTTCGGTGGTACCATCCCATTCCAGTCGCTGCCGGGTATGCATGGCAATGGTTCCCAAATGGGCCAGGCTTGTCGAACGGTGCCCTTCTTCTAGCGTCGCCCAGGGGGTTTGCCTGGATTTTACACAATCGAGGAAATTCCGGATATTGTTGGAGGTACTGTCCCTGTAACTTCCGTCTGCCAGCAATTTCCCCGGTGTATTCAAATTGAATTCTTCTGCGTCCATGAGCTTGCTCCAGGTTTGAAATTGCCCCGCGCGGGCCGGAACGATTTTATAATCATTTTCTGAGACATGCAGGGTTCCCTTACTGCCCCTTAGTTCAAGAAATCCATAAGGGATAAAACTACCTGAGCTCGCTTCCAGGATGTTGAGGGAGACAAGCACACCCGATCCGAATTCATACGTCACCTGCATGGTATCCGGGATCGTCCGGTCATCATCAATTACGAATTTTCCGCCATGGGCGCTCACTGCGACAGGAGCCTCCTCTCCGATAAGCCAGCGGATCAGGTCCAGATAATGAACTCCGTTATTGGAAATCTGGTTGGCATAGTCTTCCCACCAGCGGAACATGTAGGGAGCAATGTTGTACTGATAGGGTCTGTACGCCCTGGGGCCCAGCCACATGTCCCAATTGAAACCGGCCGGGGGATCCTCCGGGCCCATTTTTCCATTTGGGAACATGTTACTTACATGACAGGCAGATGCAAATGAGATCTTCCCGATCTTTCCTTTCGGAATTTCGGCTGCTAATTTTCGAAAATTGGAAGAGGCCCTGCGATTCAGTCCCACGGCAACGACCTGCAGGCTGTTTTTTGCTGCGTTAACCATGGCTCGTCCTTCGGCAATCGTTTTAGAAAGAGGTTTTTCAACATAAACGTCTTTACCCGACCGGATAGCATCTATGGTTTGGAGAGCATGCCAGTGATCGGGAGTCGCAATGCATACGGCATCAATTCCGGGGTCATCCAGTAACCTGCGGTAATCGGCATGTCTTTTCACCTGGTTTGTAAAATTTTCGTCCATCCGGGGAATACGGCTTCCCATGATTTGCAGGTAACGGGGATTAACCTGCGCATCATCTCTAGTGATATAGGGCTCATAAACATCACATAAGGCGGCGGTCTCACAGTCCGGCTGGTCCATAAACTGATGTAAAAGCTGGGTGCCGCGGTTCCCGACGCCAATAAAACCTACACGGATGCGTTCGTTTGCGCCCATAATCCGGCCGTAGCTTTTTGCAGTTGCCCGGGTTGCCCCCAATGTCATTCCTGCTGCGACGATCCCGGTTTTGCTTATAAAAGTCCGTCTTGTCGTCTTTTCTTTATTTGTCATATCCTTATTTTTGAAAATTTTACTCGTCAACAATAGTAATTTCCATTTCCTGTATGACTTCTATGCTTTGGTCGATATTTGTATTTTGGGCCACAAAATATAAATGGTAAACCCCCGGGCTTGCGTACGAGTAGGAGTAATTTTTCATTACGGCATCCGTATTGCCTTTTATGGGAATCGGGCGGTCGGGACCCCGGTCAAAACTACTCAGGTTAATCGGCTTACTCACCGCCCATATCTCTTTCTGAATGTCGTTTTCAGGGTCATAATCATCGCCTGACAATGTCAGCGTTGTTGTTGTTACACCAGACTTTGCCGGAATGGTATCAGGATATTGTTCGACGATCGTGAATCCGGCGTTTTTACTGTCGGCCAACGTCAGCATCCCGATTTGCGAATTAGTTGTTAAAAGGAAATTACGGATCATCCACTGCCGGGGCGTCCCGTTTGCCGACTGGGGTTTTGTTACATATTTAAAAGCAATGTAGAGTGGTTTTTCCGGGTCGGTAACGATATCTGAAATGTCCTTTTCACCGGACGCAGCGAATGTTGCTGAAGTTCCGTACGCGAACCGGCCGGTAATATCTATCCACGTCGCTGATTCAATATTGGAAAAATTTTCCCGGTTGCCATTGAAATCAAACGACACCATGAGGGACAGTTGACCGGCTTGAGTACCATTCTGTACCGCTGAAGTAAACGACATTTTTTTTGCAGTTTCCGTTTCTACGATCCGGCCTGTCCGGTAAGCATAATCATTGCCAACCTCACCTGAATAAAAAGATATTATACCCGGATTCCCGGAAAGCGAAAAATCGATGATTTCGCCGGTTTTATAGGTTAAATTATTGGTTGTAACTTTAAAAGTATCTTTGATACTTCTGTCAATCTCGATTTCTTCGTCACACGAAATTAGTATCGAAATGGTAAATAACAGGCTGAAATACTTAAGTTTCATCGTATAGATTTTTACCAGTTAACATTTTGAGTAAGTTTCTTATTTGTAGTCAGTTCCCTCGCGGGTATCGGCCATACCAGGTGTTTCTCTGACGCGTTCCTGTAAGAAATCATATAAAAGGCTGTCGGGTTATTCTGTTGAATGATCTTCCTGATTTCTTCCATCTGGTAGAGGAATATTTCCCACCTGATCAGGTCTGGTTTCCGTAAGGTTTCAAAACAGAGTTCTCTGGCGCGCTCCTTTTGGATAAATTCTCTGAAAGCAACTTTATCCATTTGAGGCGCTTTGGCATCCTCTTCCGTAAAAATCGTTGCAGTAGCTGTTGCACCGCTACCGCCGCCGCCTGAAATGTTAATGGTCGGCGGTGTCGTATAACCGCTGCCATATTGAAGTCCGGTAACACCGTCAGGTGCCAGCTTGATGCCCGACAATTTTTTGCTTGTCGTATTGATGGTAGTTGTCGCTACTGGCATTGTACCAGGACTGTCCGAAAAAGTCACGGTCGGCGCCGACGTATAATTCGCCCCCAGGTTCTCCAGTTTCAATGACTTGATTCCCCCAATCGGCCATGCCCTCAGCCTGACCAGATTAACGGCATCGTAAGCTGCCTGGGTTGGCTCGCCGTTAACTTCGTTTTCCGCCTCGGCGAACATCAGTAATACATCCGAATAGCGCAATACAGGGAAGTTTTGCGGCGTGGCGCTGGCAACCTTAGGTAATACCAGTTCGTATTCCCTTCTGAATTTACCACAGTCACGGTTAAACAGGTTAGTGATCGTGGTAGACGTAATAAAAGATTTGGCACCGGTGGTATTATTATAGGTAAAACTTGCAACAGCCCAGTCTCGCCGCATATCGCCAGGTTCGTACAGGGAATACAGGAAAGAGGTCTGTCTTACCCCGCCGTAAGTGCTGCCTATTGTTGCGTTACTTGTTTTGGGACCGTTTACGTAACCATTATAACCTGTTTCCTGGTATGCATCTGTTTTATTTCCCCAATATTCCACTTCGAAGATACTTTCCGTGACGTCGTATTTATCCTGAGCATAATTGATAAACACCTGGGCATAAGAAGGATTCAGCGAGTGATTGGCTTCGGAGTCGTCCATAACCTTTTTTGCCCAGTCGCGCGCTTCGGCGTATTTTGAAACATCTTTAAGCGGGTATCCTGCCATATACAGACATACCCGGGCCAATATGCCGCGAACGGCCGACTTGTTGACCCGTCCGCCAAAACCGAGTGTGCTGATCCCGGCAACCAACGGTTCGGCTTCTTTCATGTCTTTTAAAATCTGATCGTAAACTTCCTTTACCGTAGAACGCGGTACCTGAAGCTCAGCAAGCGAGGTCGGTGACTTCAATATCAACGGTACGCCTTCAAACGTCTGCACCAGCAGGAAATAATAATAGGCCCTCAGGAAAAGCGCTTCACCTTTTATCCTGTGCCTTACCTCCTGTTCGATTTCCGGGTTTTTATCGACATTCTCCAGCAGAACGTTCGCACGGTTAATGCCGACATACCAGTTTGTCCACATACTGCTGACGGTAGCGTCGCTTGAAGAAAGATCGTATGCCTGAGGGCCGGTAACCGGCGTGGTTCTGGTATAATAGCCTTCGTCGCACTCCATACCCATCCGGTATAACCTCACCTGACCATAAGTATAGCCCAAAATATCATATACGCCGTTTAAGGCATAATTTAGCTGATCTTCTGTATTGTAATAGGTCTCCGGGGCAATAAAATCTTCGGGTTCTTTATTCAGAAGACTATCACATGAAGTAAGCCCTATCATAAAGGCAGAGAAAAATAATATATTCGCTTTCATATCTTGATTTTTTATCGGTTAGAAAGTAGCATTGATGCCAAGTACGATAGTTCTCGGTATTGGGTAGGCAGAAAAGTCAAACCCCGGCGTCAGTATGCTATTCCGCACTGAAACTTCAGGATCCATACCGGAATAGTTTGTAAAAGTAAGCAGGTTTTGTGCGGAAATATTAAAGCCTAATTTTTGTAAATATATTCTTTTGATGTATTTGGCCGGAATATAATATCCAAGACTCAGCGTTTTGAGCCGGATATAAGACCCGTCTTCAAGCACGCGCGATGAATAATAGCCGTATGGGCCTTGTCCTCCGGTTCTAAAATATTTATTTGACGGATTTTCAGGTGTCCATCGGTTAACATAGCTGGCATATTGGTTCAGATCTGTCCTGGAGTTACCATTTCCCTCTGACATCAACCGGTTGGCATTGAAAATCTGGTTGCCGTAGGACCATTCGAATAATACGGTCAACGAAAGGCCCTTATACGTTACATTATTGGCAAACCCGCCGGTATGAATGGGTTGGCCGCGACCGATAACAACCTGATCGTAGGCATTTACGGTACCGTCACCATTGATGTCCTTATACTTGACATCTCCCGGTTGTATTGATTCCCGGGTATTCCCGTTTGTCGGAAGGGAGTTTTTAAGAATATAGATATCACCCCCTGGGTTCTCGAAATCGTCGAACTGGTATACCCCGTCGAAAACATATCCGTAGAACATACCGGCCGGTTGTCCGACCTGGCTAATATACAGAGCGCTGTTCCAGGACGGGTCGAAAGTCACGATATTAAGCAGGTTTTCCTGTCCTTCTACCAGCGACAATACTTTGTTCCGGTTAAAACTGATGTTGAAACTGCTGTCCCATGTCAGGCCTTTCCCGCTTATATTGCGGGTATTCAGGGTAAACTCCCAGCCATTGTTTCTGATCTTACCAATATTCTGGTACATTTTTGTAAATCCGGAAATGGCTGAAATATCAGAGTTCAGCAACAGGTCTTTAGTTACCTTGCGGTAATAATCAACGGTCATTTCAATCCTGTTCTTGAAGATTCCGAAGTCGTACCCGACATTTAACTGTTCCGTGCTTTCCCATTTTAACAATTTGTTGGCCAAATTACCGGGGACCATGCCCCTTTCGGGTGTCTCGTTATTAAAAGAATAAGAATGGGAGATATTACTCATAGACAGTTTGGAAAAGGTATCGAAGTCGCCGATACGGTCGTTGCCGGTTATTCCGTAGCTCACCCTGAACTTGGAATTGGAAACCGGAGAAAAGTTGTCTTTCATAAATTGTTCATTTTGCATATTCCAGGCGAATGCTGCCGATGGAAAATATCCCCATTTTTTCCCGGCGGCCAGGCGCGATGAGGCATCGGCCCGGAACGTTACGGTTAGCAAATAACGCGAGTCATAAACATAGTTGGTGCGACCAAAATAAGACACCATCCCGTTTTTATTATTAGTTGCATCAACCTTATAAGGCACGCCTTCGTCCAATCCTCTCATGCCCAACTCTTCATTCGGTATATCCTGCACATAAAGCCCGTAAATATCACTTTTGCTTTCCGTCATGGAAAATCCTCCGAGCATGGTAAGCTGATGTTTTCCGAAAGTTTTGTTGTAGGTCAACGTATTTTCATTCGCCCATACTTCCTTGTCCGTATATTTTACGGAACCGTTTATTTTTCGGGTGTTAAACAGATTCAAGAGGTTACCCTGCGGCGTTTTTGAATTATAAAACCGTTCGGACCTAAGCCCGACATTGGTGATTGATCCCGTAACTTTTAAGGTCAGGTTTTTTAATATTTTGTACTGGAGATACGTGTTTGCCGTCAGAGTTTTGGTATAGTCACGCGTATAGTCATTTTCACTGGTCGTCACCGGGTTTAACCGTACATTATGCTGGTCAATCAGGTCAGGATCTGATTCTTCTTCAAGCAGGTTGAAGTTATCTTTACCTGAAACAGGACGATATCCCCATGCCCGTGACAGCAGGTACGAAGTAAAAGTTGCTTTTTCGACCGTACCGTCTGCGACTTGTTGTCCGCGCGTATTTTTCTTGCTGTAATTAGCCGTGATACCAACTCTTATTTTTTTGCCAATAGTCTGGTCCAGCGTAATCCTGCCCTGGTACCGGTCAAACCCGGTATTTATGACAATGCCTTCCATGTTGTAAATGGAACCGGATATGGAATACTTGGTTTGCGTGGTTCCGCCCCGGATGGATATGTTATTTTGTATGATAGGTGAATCACGAAAAATCTCATCCTGCCAATTTACACCGTCAACATCTTTGTAATAGTCTAACGTCCTGTCATTCTGAAAGTAGTTATCTTCTACAAACGCCGGATTTAATTCGCTTTGGTATTTAACAAATTCATACGGGCTCATTACATCTATTGTTTTTTGGACTTGTTGAAATCCGAAAGAGCTGTTTACTGTAATTACAGGAACTCCGATTTTTCCTTTTTTGGTTTCAATGACCACAACACCGTTTGCTCCCCTTGCCCCATAGATTGCCGTTGATGATGCATCTTTCAATATCGACATAGATTCTATTTCTTCCGGGTTTATACTGGAAAGGTCCGGATTTTCAAGCGGGAAGCCGTCTATTACATATAACGGGGCGGTGTTTTGCGTGAGCGATCCTGCACCCCTGATAACAATATTTAGTTCGCTTCCCGGCTGTCCGTCAGTCGAAGAAGCTCTGACACCCGCCACTCGTCCGGCTAAAGCTTCAGTAAAGGAAGCGACCGGTGCTTTGGCTAGTGTTTCTCCCCGTAACACGCCAACTGATCCGGTCATGTCGCCTTTTTTCACACCGCCGTACCCAATGGCAATCACTTCTTCAATTCCTATAGTTTCTTCTTCCAGTACCATGTCGATTACCGTTTTTCCGGAAACCGGGATTTCTACAGTTCTCATTCCCACGAAAGAGAAAACCAGCACCGCATCCGAAGGAACACGGGAAAGCATATATTTACCTGCGGCATTAGTAATGGTACCATTGGCTGAACCCTTTATTATTACAGTAGCTCCGGGAAGAGGTTGCCCTTCGGCGTCTTTCACCATTCCGGTTATTTTTACCGGTTGTTCTGATACGCCGGATTCGGTTCCCCTGGAAAGTGCAATCAGGCGTCCCCTGATTTTAAAAGAAATATCAGTCCCCTCAAGAATATTGTTCAATATCTCTGATATTTGTTTGCTTTCGACGTGGACATCCATCTTTCTGTCAACATCGATATTATCTCTGATGTACATGAAATAATAATCTGTCTGATCTTCTATCAATTGCAAAACAGACCTCAAGGTAACGTTATTTTGGTTGATGCTTAGCCGAACATTCTGGGAAAAAGAACTAATCGCAAACGACTGTATTACACATAACCATATCACAAAAGTTAATTTCATATAAAACATCAATTTACTGTTCCATACTTTTGACAGTATGAAAAACATCGGGTAACAATTTTTTTCCATATTTTTGTAATGATTTGAATGAATATTCAGATTAGTTATGCCTTTTACCGGACGCTAACCAGATAAGGCATGATTGTAAAGGAGATGTTTTTCATCTCCTTTTTTTAGTATTTTTCCATAGGCAACTTCATTAGCAGGTTAATCATCCGGTTATTTCGTATTTACATATAAAGCAGGAACACCTTCCGTGGTAACAAGAGAATACGAAAAAGGCGTTGCAAATTTCAGCAGGTCGATAATCTGTTCGAGATTTTCATTTTTTATGGTAGCGGTAAAACCGTAATCTGCTGCCGTGTGGTCGTTAACTACGATAGAAATGTTGTACCACCGTTGCAGTTTTTTGAACACTTCGTCAAGCGGGTCGTTCTGAAATACGAGTTTACCCTCTTTCCAGGAGGTGTAATTTTCAACCCTCACGTTTTTGAGCCTGAAAATGGATCCCCCTTTTGAATAAGTGGCCATTTGTCCCGGGGAAAGGCGGACTTGTTTGTTCCCGGATCCATATTGACCCAAAAAAAGCTCAACTGTTCCGGATGCAAGAACAACCTGAATGTCTTTTTCATCGTTGTAATTCGAAACATTGAAACTAG
>CAZOYZ010000222.1:0-8399 GCA_964584045.1 uncultured Prolixibacteraceae bacterium
ATCGGCCGGAATCGGCCGGGATACGACCAATTTATCGACTTCCAGCCGGTCTGCCGCATCTATCAGAACTGCCGGATCGACATCAGGATAGACATGTTCATGGGCATTTATCTTCCTGTATTTCCGGACTTCCTTCATCAACTCGAAGGAAGTCCTCTCCGTGCCTTTTTCCCCGGGGACGTTGATCTCACCCGCGCCGGCGACCAGCCCGGCCACGGGCAAAAGAGAACTTTTAAGAAAACTCCTTCTGGTAGTCATATTTTGACAGTCATCTTATTGATAGCCCTACTTAGTGGTCAATTCACCTTTTTTATTGCCTCTGCATTTTCCCGTATTTTTGCGATGGCCTGGGCAATATGATCATAATCCTGCTTTGTGCCCAGCAAGATGTTCTGAGAGAACCAAACAGCTTCCTCCTTACATACTTTTTCATTCAACGGGCATTTATTTTCTTCGGCATACCGGTCATAATCCAGAAGTTCTTTCGGATAGAATTTCTGATAATACTTGCTGTTAAAGGCATTTCTCAAAAACGGCATCTTATTCAATTCATTATCATAGCCGGCACCACAGGGCACACCCTCCGCATTCAATGCCTTGATGAACTTTTCCCGCGGCAGGCCGTTAAATTGCTCTTTCTGATAGCGGAAAGGGAACAGATGGAAGGCAGCCCTTGTTACGTTCGGATACAACTTGTACGGGATAATGCCCGGGATTTCCCCGATCAGGGATTTCAGGTATTGTGCGTTGGCATTCCGCAGTTCAGTCTGTTCTTCCAGCCTTTCCAGTTGTGCCAGACCGATGGCAGCCTGATATTCAGTGATCCGGAGCTTGGTCCCGATCCTGACCGTACCGGCACCTACCGCCCCTGCCGCCGTACCATAGGGATTTCCGTAACTATGAAAGGAGAAACAGCGATCCATGAACTCATCATCATCGCTCACAATGGCACCGCCTTCTCCCATGGGAATATTCTTTGAATTTTGAAAGCTATAACACCCGGCATTACCGAAAGTCCCCACTTTTTTATGGTTGATTTCTGCCAGCCAGGCCTGACAGGCATCTTCCACGACCAAAAGGTTGTGCTTGCCGGCAATAGCCATGATCCGCTCCATATCGCAGGGAAGTCCAAGAATGTGCACGGGAATGATGGCCCTGGTGCGGGGAGTGATCTTCGCTTCAATTTTATCCGGGTCCATCTGGAATGTTTCCGGATCGATATCCACAAAGACCGGGATAGCCCCGTTAAATACGATACATGATACCGAAGCAATGAAGGTGTACGGCGTTACCAGCACTTCATCACCCCACCCGATCTCCAGCTGGGCCAGGGAAGCATTCAGGGCATTTGTCCCGTTTACAACGGCCAGGCAGCGTTTGGCGCCAATCAATCCGGCCCATTTGCGTTCAAATTCAGCAACAACATCTTTACGGGACCAAACGCCGCTGCGTATGACCTCCAGCAATCTTTTCTCGTCAGTTTCCGGTTTCCAGATGGGCCACCCCGGCCATCCGTGAGAAGTGATAACCGGTTGGCCGCCTAAAATTGCAGGAACAGATGTCTCTGAAGAATGATTTGCAAAAAGCGTATTGGCCGAGCCGAGTCCAAGGACTGTTCCGGCACCAAGAAGTGAATTCCTCTTTATGAACTCACGGCGTGATTGTCTTAACGAATTTTCCATATTTTCAGGTATTATAATAAAACAAATCTAACGATGAAGGGACAAACAGCAGGGGTAACAAATGGAGTAACGCCCCAATTTTTTTTCAGGAGATTACGAGATCTTTAAAATCAATGTCATAATCTTCTTCGTAGAGCTCTTTATACAGCTTCACAAAGTTGTCGTAAATGTTTTTTGCGAGACTCAATTTGCCCTGTCTGATCAGTAAACTGATTTTCTTCTGAAGCGCGGGTTCATTCAACGGATCTGCAAGACTCACAATCTCCGCAAGATCGAATATAAGCGCACTGTGAAGGTCATGATCCAACACGGAAAACAAAACGAGGCAAAATTCGATGATCCGGTTGTTCATTTTTTCCACAAACGGATCAAGCCATGATCCTTCCATGCCGTAAAGGAATGGTCCCTTCTTCAGGATGGCGATGACCGCCGGTAACTGCTTCTCAAGCGCCTTTAAATCTTTTTCCCGGTGTAATTCAGGAAGGATACTCCCGATTTCCAGGTATTCATTATAAAAACCTTCCGCAAATTCGAAAGACCATTTTTTATTGTCAAAGACAAGTCTGACTTTTTTAAACGACGAAAGAGCTGTCCTTAGATTTTGCATATACGTGCTTCTCAGGTTTTTCGTATTTGCAACACTTGTCCCGGGCCATAAAATCTCCGCCAATTGTTTGGAAGTGATCCCTTTGTCGGGCCCCTGGCTGTTCAATAAAATAAGGGTAAAAATTTGTTTTAGCTTGGGAGAAAACTTCAGGCTGACATCTTCATTCGCCTCGTTGAATACTTTTAAACCGCCAAAGCATACGATCCTTTCGCTTCCGGTCGTGATGCCTCTCCTCGTGGCTACCGGTTCCGTCCGGCTTGATTGTGCGGTACCATGATGTTTTTTGCGGCGTCTTCTGTTCCTGAAAATGAAAAAGGCTCCGGACACCGCGAGCATTCCAAAAATCAGTGCCCGTAAAAAGATTCGCAAAAACGAATTCCCCCGAGGTACAGAATTTAAATACTGGTAATAAATTTCATCTTTATCCAGTTCCCTCTCCCATATCTTAATTTCACCCATCTCCCCGTTGAAAAATTCTTCCCATAAATTGTTCCCGATCAGTAAACTATATTCTGAACCCTCGTAGTTGCTGATCAGATCGATTTGGTCAGTCAGTTTCCCGTTCAGATAAAAACTGATCTGATTGGCGAACTTTGAATAAACCATTGCCGCTTGCGTCCAGGAATCAGCCGGCACCAACGACTTTTCTGAAATATAATCGTTGACACTGGCCATGGAAAACGTTAACTTGCCTTCATAGATTCCAAAATTAAAGTTCCTGCCCTTTCCCAGGATACCGTTTTTCCCCGTGGGGTTATGATGTTTTACCCAGGTGACGATACTAAAATTTGAATTTAGAGTTCCGGCACTTTGTGGTCCAGCATCAATATAGGCGCGGTCTTCAAAACAGGCTACCCCGCCAATCCCCGGGTCTTTTCTGAATTTCACACCGTAGTTGATGATCCCGTCGCTGTTTTCCCATTTTCTGTTCTTTATTTTTTCGTGAAACGTAAAATGATTCTCCAGTCCAAAATCCGGCTCATGCTGAATGCCCCTGAAAATTTTCATGGCACTGCTGTTACTGGTCGACTGGAAAATGATCCCTGGTGAAAACCGGTATCCCGCTTTGTAGGGGATCAAATGACGATCATACCTTTTCAACGGGAAACTAAAATACCCGTATGTTTTAACCCCCGGATCATTTTCCCAAAATACGTCGGTGAGGAGCTGCCCGCCTTCCAGGGTAACCCCGTAAATTTTTTCAGTTGCATTTAAAGATGAGACGATCGCAACTGCTTCATTCAGTCTGGTTGGTTCAACACAGATAAAATTGGGCAGTTTCCCGGTTTTTTTCCATAAGTTGAAGCAGGCTTCTTTACAAGCCACACCGTTGACAATCACTTTTAAAAGTTCGTTTTTGCTTAACCATGCATGATTAGCAGATTGACTGACAGTATGGCACGAACAAACCAGACTGTCTAACATATCCGGATTGCAAATGACAATTTGGGAGTCGACATCGTCCTGAACATCATTTTTTGAGATAATAAGAATCTGAGATTGATCACGTGCGCAAATCCTTATCTTCTTCATCAGTTCTGTTTGGTGGCTCCCGTCGAAAAGAAACGCGACAGGCACGTCTGTTCCTGAAGAAAAAAGAGAATCAGGTAATTCCTGCTGAGGTTGGACAAGCAGGAACGATTTTAAACGGATCTGCAACCGGGCACTGTCCGGCAAATCACCGTAATTAGTTAAATGTGCAGAAAGGGTATAAGGACATAAAAAGAAAAACACGACACCTGCAAACCGGTATCGCATGGCATCCTTCAGTTCATCCCGGTGGTTCCGTAATTTCAAAAAGGCATCCCAAATAATTTCTCCAGCCGGCAGCCCCGACTTTTTCACAGTCGTTGCAAAGCGGATCCACCGGCTGAAGCAAAAATCGAAGAAATCGGCGAAAGTCCTCCGGGATAGTTCTTCTCGTAAACGATCGAATCTGTATGTTCCCTTTCCTTTCAAGGTGTTTTGCAGGATTTATTGTTCTAACTACAAGTTTAACAATTCCTGCAGAATTTCCCCAATTCTCCGGTTATAAAAACTTATCTTAATGAACGAAGTCCTACATGAGGATGTTCATCGTACACAATGGTTGCAATCTCGCCGTCATTTAAAATGGAAAGCCTTGCCGCCTCAACAACCAATTCGTTAATGTAACTGTTGCCCGGTGTTGCAATGATCCCTTTGGCATCCGTTTTCTTAATCATTTCCTGTCTCTTCTTCAACGACTCAGCTTCCGGTAATAAACATACTTCATTTTCTATAAAATGAGCCATCCCGATAATCGCTGCTACAGATTCAAATCCGTAACCTACAGGTTTTAGTCCATCACCTTCCCAGGGGACCAACTGATAAAAATCAGGACTTACATAATTGAAATGAGATCCGGCGCAGCCAATGCCTTCAAGATAGCAACATTCCACCCCCCTGAACTGGTCATTATGCTTTAACATCCCGCTTTTATTGGGACCTTCGAAAAACAGCTCAAGATTTTGTTCGTTGCTTCCGGCTCCTTCGTCAGGATACCCCAAACCATCGATCACCGAAAGGATCGCATTGTTTTCGTAACGTACCCTCCCGTTCGCCCAGATATATCCTTCGTTTCCGTTCGGAAATTTTCCTTTGATACCGGATACCGATACCTCAACGGGTTTCAAACCGGTTATAAAATAAACCAAATCGACATAATGGCAGCCGACATAGACAAAAGGGTCCGTTTTGTCGCACGTGAACCAGTTCTGAAAATTGGAGAAACGGTAAAAATAGGGCTCGATCATTTTGGCTTCACCCATGACGAATTCTCCGTAGTTATTCTGTTCATAGTTGTTCCTGGCCATTAACGCCCGGCGGTCAAAACGTTTGTGGTATTCGACGCCTACAAACAAGCCCTTTTCATAGGCCATTTTTTCAATCTCGACAGATTGCTCATATTTAAGAACTAAAGGCTTCACGCACAGCACATGCTGATCGTTCTTCAGCGCCTCCATGATCACCGGGTAATGAAGCTGATCAGGCATTGCCACAACGACAACCTGCCTTGGTTTCATTCCGGCAATGACTTTTTTGTATAAATCAGGATGGTTATTTTCTTCCGGCTCATTGATCGACGGAAAAGCGGCAAAATCCTGATTGGGAAATGCCTTCGTAATGTCCTTGCTGTTTTTCAGGAACTTCAGAGGAGCAGCATTGAGCGAGCACACATTGATGTTCCCGACAATTCCTGTCCTTTGCAGATGATAAATCGAAGGAAGGAGCAAATCGTGGGTGATCATTCCGCCACCTACGATCGTCACATCCAGTTTGTTTGTTGAAGTTTGATTCACCATATTTTATTTTTCTAATAGTTCGTCACAGGCTTCTTCCAATACCTCCAGTCCTTCTATCAATGCTTCTTTGGAAATGATAAGCGGAGGCGCGATCTTGATGCATTCACCGGCGATTCCCACCGGGGCAAACATGAGCAATCCTTTTTGGAAACATTTTTCATTGATTTTCTGCGCCATTTCCGGGTCAGGTATCTTCGTCCCTTTTTTTACCACCTGAATGCCGCCTACCAAACCTCTTGCATGAGCACATCCCAAAACATCCGGATATTTATCACGAATTCTCTGTAAGCCGGGAATCAATATTTCCCCCATCTCTCTTGCCCGCCCGACCAGATTTTCCTTCTGAATCAGTTTCAGGTTTTCAATAGCCGCGACAACAGGCAGAGGACTTGCTGAATGCGTGGAAGTCATCGATCCCGGAGCATACAGCCCCATGATATCTTTTCGTCCGATCACCGCCGAGATGGGCAGGGAAGAAGAAATTCCCTTCCCGCAGGCTATTAAATCAGGCTTTACGCCGTAATGTTCAAAAGAAAACATCTTGCCCGATCTTCCAAAACCTGCCTGAACTTCATCAAAAATACAGACAATGTCGTACTGACGGCAAAACGCTTCCAGCTTTTTGGCGTACTCATCCGGGAGAAAGTCAGGACCGACCCCCTGGAACGATTCGGTCATCACGCCTGCAATTTCTTCCGGCTTTACACCGGAATCGTTCAGTGTTTTCAGAAAAAGATCAAACGAAGTATCTTCATTTTTAAAGCCGTCAGGAAATGGTACCTGAATGAATGTTTGCCCTTCCCCGACAAGCCATGCCTTCTGCTTGTCCATACCGCCGGCCAACTGAGCCGCCATGGTCCTTCCGTGGAATGCATTTTTGAACGACACAAAAATCCTTTTTTGCGGCCCGTATTTCTGAATGGCATACGTTTTTGCCAGCTTGATGCAGTTTTCAGTGGCCTCGCTCCCGGTCGAAAGGATGAATACATGATAATTTGCCGGATCGGGCGATAATGCCTGCAGCATACCCGTTAACTCGGCCCTCTTTTCATGAACGAACACATACGTAGCCAGCAGCTTTTGGTCAATTACGTTCTTTAAAGCTTCAGCGATTTCCTTTCGCCCATGCCCTGCATTGGTGATCAGCACTCCGGACGACCAGTCCAACCATGTATTTCCCCACCGGTCACTCACCTGAAAACCTTCGGCCCTATGCCAGATTACCGGAGGCTGCCCCATCATGGAAACAGGTTCAGACAGAGACAGGGATTCAAAAATTTCGAGCGACTCCGGCACCGGAAGCTTGGTTTTAATGGTTCTATACCTGGTATTTACCTTCGGAACATCGACCGGGATCAAACTATACTTTGCCATTTCAAATTGGTATTGGTTACTGAATATGAAAACATGCTGCAATATTAAACATTTGAAAAATAAAAATCAATAGTGTGTACGTACACATTTTGACCACACAGGAAATATCAGCTGAGACAATTCAATTTGTAAGTATCTGATTCTTAAGGATACGATCAGATGAGATTAGCCTGAAGTGTGCAGGCACACACATTTATGCTTCACAACATACGCAAAGACATCATTTTTGATTATCAGATCGTTAGCGTATAATGAAAAAATAATCCTGTCCGGATTCAGTATTGCAAATGCAAAACAAATCGGTAGTTTTGCACCATAAAAATTTTCTATCAAGTTGAACAGAAAGAAAAAGATAACAATTTTAGATATTGCCAGACATGCCAGTGTGTCGCCGGGTACTGTAGATCGTGTGCTTCATAACCGGGGAAAGGTTTCACCGGGAAAAAAACAAAAAATAAAGGACGCGATCAACGAACTAAACTATAATCCCAACCTCCTTGCCAGGACGTTGGCTTTGGGGAAGCATTTCACGGTATGTACGCTTTTTCCCGGGTCGTTAAGTTCACAGGATTACTGGTCCCTGCCGGAGCAAGGCGCACAGCAGGCTGCAGCCGGATACAAGGACTTTGGGTTTTCTGTCGAATCTTTTTTTTACAGTTTGTTCGATGAATTATCCTTTGAGGAACAAGCCGGCAAGATCCTGGAAACGAATCCGGACGGAGTAATTGTTGCGCCTCTTTTTGAGAAGGAAAGCCTTGCTTTCGTCAAAGAGCTGGATGCCCGGAATATTCCGTATATTTTTATCGACGCGAACATTCCGGGGCAGAACAACATCGCATACATCGGACCGGATACGAAAAGAAGCGGGTATCTTTCAGGCAGGCTGCTCCAATCTTTCATTGGGGTTGATGATCATATACTGGTACTCAATATTGTAAAAGGGATGGAGAATTCCACGAACCTGAGCCGCATTGAACAGGGATTCATGGATTATTACGCGGAACAGGCGACCGGGGGAAAAACAACCATATCCTCACTGATCATCCATTCCACTGAAGAAGAGATCGTATTTCGTGAAATCACCAAATTTTACATCAAAAATCCCGATATTAAAGGAGTGTTTGTAACGAATTCGAGAGCGTACCTGATTGCCCGCTACCACCAGGTTCATGATCTGGACATTCGCGTGATCGGATTTGACCTGGTCAAGGAAAATATCGAATATCTGAATAACGGGAAAATTGACTGTTTAATTTCCCAAAGTCCTGTTCAACAAGGGATAAAATGCGTCAAAACCATGTTTGACCTGTTTATCAACAACATCGTACCTCCCAAGATCCAATCCGTTCCCCTGGATATCATTATCAAAGAAAACATCGATTTTTACATGAATTTTCAACTGGAAACAAACAA
>CAZOYZ010000223.1:0-8389 GCA_964584045.1 uncultured Prolixibacteraceae bacterium
TTCAGGACTGCATCAATTTTTGCATCCTGCACATTGATCGAAACTAATCTGTTTACATCAATGACCTTGCCGCTGTACATGAAGTGAAATTCGCTTTGGTCTTCTATTTTTGAGAGTACTTCGCGAACCGTGGTGTTTTCCATATTAAGATTAAGCATTTTTGACTGCGAATAGGTTTTGTTCGCAAAAACGCTCACCAGCGAAATCAAAATCAAAAAAACCGTTAGTTTCATCGTCCTGAATACTTTTTTAAGCCCGGAAAATTTTGCATTCCCGGAAGATTCCTTAATTTTTTTCATAATTTTGTATTGATTGTTTATAATTACCCTGTATCGGACAGGGTGTTATTCATCTCTACAGGGAAGTGTTGACGCATTTCCCTGTTGTTGTTTGGTTAGTTCATATTCTCATAGGCAAATCATTTTTGTAAGTTAAGGCTCAGCTTTATTTTCGTTTTTCCAGTATTATCTTTTGCTTCGAGTAGGTACCGTCCGGCAGTTTCCGGCGGGGGAGCGTTTTGTAAACGATCGGAGTTGCGACAGTCATCAGATCGAGGATCTGATAGAGGGGGTCATCTGTAAAAGTGACTGTATAGATATAGTCTTTAATTTCATCATTGACTTCAAAGTCGACATTAAACATCCTGCTTAACCTTCCGGTGACCTGAAGGATGGGCGTGTCTTCAAAGATCAGCTTCCCTTCCGTCCATGAAATGTACTTTTCAATATTCCCCTCGGTACACGAAACAGAACCGGTTTGCGAATGATAGTTTACATGCAGGCCGGGCCTCATCGTACCGATATTTTCAACTGTCCCGTTTTTTTTAACCTGTTCCAGGATCACCTTACCGGTAACAAGCGTCGTTTCAACAAAATCGTCATCAGGGTAGGCCAACACATTGAATGTGGTCCCAACCGCTTTAATATTCAGGTTTCCCGCTTTTACAATAAATGGTTTTTCAGGATAATGGGCTACTTTAAAAAAGCCTTCACCTTTAAGACTCACTTCCCGGGTATCACCCGAAAAAAAGTGCGGATATTTCACTTTGCTCCCGTAATTTAAATGGACCTCCGATCCGTCGGATAACTGTACCACGGTTTTCGATCCTGAAGGAGCGATGACTTCCAGAGAATCTGACGCAAGGCCGGCATACCTGGCAGACTCCGCTTTCTTTTCGGAAACTGTATAAAGTAAAAAGGCCGATACGGGTATTAACAGAACAGCGGCAACCTTTGTCATCCAGTTTCTCAGGACAGGCCAATTGAATGATTTGCCTGCTTTGACATTGTTTCGGTCTATTCTCTCCTGTATTTTGTCAAAAATTGCCGTGAAACTTTCGTCATCGTCCGGATTGCCTGAACCCTGCCAGAAGTTCCATGCCTCAAAGCTCCATTTTTTATCTTCCTCGTTTAACGCTTCAGTCTTTATCCAGCGAAGTACCTCGTTGAGTTCATCCTCTGTACACCGGTCGTTTAAATACTTTATGAGTAATTCCTTCTTCATTTTTCCTGTAAATGCTTCTCCAAATTTTTGGAGGCAATGAGTTGACCTGAATAAAAATAAATCTGTCTTTTAAATGTTTCTGAAGGTGATACGCTTAACCTCGCTGAAGGGAGTATGTAAAAATGATTTTTTTTAATAAAGGAACAGCGAAATAAATCACAAATTGACCATCAAATCATTGTCAATTTGTGATTTCAGAAAGGCAAGCGTGTTGGCGATGTGCTTTTTTACCGTATTTACCGAAATATCCAGTTTTTTGGCAATTTCATCGTGCGACAATCCTTTTTCACGGCTTAAACGAAAGATTTCTTTCTGGCGCGGGGTCAGTTCGTCCAGCAAGGTTTGCACCCGGCCGTTTAATTCATTAAAATGGATTTCATCGGCCAGATCAGGAGAGTCATCGATATGCTGCAGCGATTTTAAGTGCTCAATATATTTGGCCTCGCTGGCTCTTTTTCGCAACACGCTGATCGTGGCATTGTAGGCCACTGTGAACAAAAAAGACTCAAACGAAGAATAAGCGTTAATTTTATTGCGGGATTCCCAGATCTTTACAAAAACCTCCTGAACGATTTCCTCGGCATCTTCTTTCTGTTTCACATATTTAAGGACAAAGCCATACAGCCGGTTGCAGTATCTCTCATAAATATGGTAAAAAGCCACCCTGTCATCCTTTTGGATGAGTAAAAGAAGTTCCTTATTTGACCTTACGTTTCTCAAGGCAGCAAAAATGACTTGTAAAGATATCGTTTTTAACATTTGCAGGATCTTAACATCTGCTGATTTTTTGTTTCTTTGCAAGGTTACCTGTAATCAATCAGCCTTGAAAAAATTAAAATCACTGTTCATTTTCTGGTTTTGCTTTTACGGCATTATTTCCGCTCAAACAGAGGACGACAATATCATCATCCCGAATAAAACAGATATTTATTCCTACGAGCTCACTAGTCAGGGAGCCATTCATATCAAAGAAAGATCTTTTGCGGAATACACCTGTACAGGAAAAATAGAGTCTGTTACCATTGCCAAATTTTTCGATCATCAATCGAAGATCGAAAAAGTAAAGATTAAAGGTATAAAGGCAAGCGCTCCCCGGTATGAAATGTACCAGCAAAAGGAAATTTTTTACAGCGATACAAAAGTCTGCTATTTTGAGTTACCGTTTTCACGGAAGAATGAAGTTGCCCAGGTTTCATTTGAGAAGACCTGCGAAGATATCCGTTCTTTTCATACCATACCCGTTGCTGAACCTCAGTTTATCAAAAAGAAAACAGTAAAACTGATTATTCCGGATTGGCTGACCGTTGATCTTATCGAACTCAACTTCCGCAACAATATCCGGAAAGGGATGGAAAGAAATGCCGGCGATAATACCACGGTATACACATATACGATCGAAGATCAGGATAAAATGACTAACGAGCCGAATATGCCGGGCTATAGTTATGTCTATCCTTATATTTTGGTTGTTCCGAAAAAGTCGGTCATCGACAATAAGGAGACCGCCTATTTCGACAGCTTTGATCATTTATACAAATGGTATCGCGACATCAACCTCCTTGTGAACAATGAGGAGGAGATCATCCGTACAAAGGCCAAAGAGATCACACAGGGATATGAAAGTGAAGAAGATCAAATAAAAGCGCTCTTTTCCTGGGTTCAAAATAACATCCGGTATCTGGCCTTTGAATATGGCATTGCCGGATTTAAACCCGATGACGATCATGAGGTACTGCGTAAAAAATACGGCGATTGTAAAGGGATGTCCAATCTGCTGAAATCATTACTAAAAGCAGAGGGTTTTGATGCCCGCCTTGCCTGGGTCGGAGCCAGAGAGGCAGCCTTCGATTTGTCCGTACCCTTACCTCTGGCTGATCATATGATCTGCGTTTTGCAATGGAAGGGGAAGCGATATTACCTTGACCCGACCATCCGGTTCATGACTTTGGGCGAATATCCTCAACCGATACAGGGGAAGACCGCGTTGATCGAAAATGGTGCGGATTACATCATGGAAAAAATACCCGACCTGTCTCCTCTCATGAATACCGACAGCTTATTTTCTGCATTTTCAATTGACGGGAATGTACTCAGGGGGGAATCGTCAAACGTGTACAAAGGAGAATCCAGGCAGTTGATCATGTCTGCAATTCAGGCGACAAAAACGAATGAACAGCATGACGCTTTAAAACAATTTCTGGGAAGAGGCAGGATCAATGATCAAATAGAAGGTATTCAGGTTTCAGGGTCAAATTCCCTGACCGGTAAAATTGAGATAAGTTACCGTGAAACCCGTAAATCGGATATAAAAAATATTGGTAACGAATTATACATCAATCTGAATATTTGTCAGGATTTCGTCCACGCAAAAATCGATACGACCAGCCGCAGGAATGACTATCTGTTACCTTACAAAGACCATATTGTCCGGGAAAGTCATTTGATGATCCCGCCGGGATATGAAGTTGCAGGCATTCCTGCTGAATTCCGGCTCGAAAAAAAGAATTATTCGTTTCTAATATCCTGTACGATGAATCAGGAAAAGATCGTGTATCATCACGAAATAATGATCTTTGTTCCCTGGATAAAGAAAGAAAATTTTGCGGAGTGGAATTCTGATATTGATGCGTTAAGGAAAGCGTACCTTGAGCAAATCGTGCTGAAAAAGAAACAATCATAAAATACCAAAAGGACGTATGAAAAACTTGATATTCCTTGCTGCCTGTTTAATACTTCCCGTTTATTTGTTTGCTGAAGACTACAAAGACATGGCCGGCAGGATCAGGCAGGAGGTATGGGCATGGGATAAACCCGAATTTGCAGTGTATGCTGTTCCGGAAGAATTCAGCCATGAATCGGTCGTCGTGCTTGCGCATCATGAACAGATCGAAGCGCTGGTCAAAAATGCATTATGGTCGAAATCGTTGTCACCCATCCTTCATTATACGCATATTGACCGGATGATGGTCAAGATCAATGATCAGGCTGCCCTTGACGAATATTCGACTTTATTCTATGAAGAGGAGACGAATGTGATGCTCTATAATGTCGTGCAGACCATTATCGGCGCTCGTGTCGTAAAACCGGACGGTACGATAAAAGAAGTTGACATAGACCGGAATGCCGTCGATATCACCGAAGGGAAAAACGATAAAAAGAAGTCAAAAAAGCTCGCCGTCCCGGATCTTCAGGCAGGGGATGTGCTTGATTATTTTACCTGTAAAGTCATGCAGGTGGAAACAGTTCACATACCGACTCTCCTTTTTCCGTTCTATTCAAAACATCCGGTATTGTTCTACTCTGTTCATGGCGAATTTGAAAGCAGGTTAACCCTTGAATACAAGTCTGTCAACGGGGCTCCGGACTTAAAGGTATCCCGGGATGCGTCCGGCAAAATGATCCTGGATGTACAAAAGGATAATTTACAGCAAGTCGATGACTTAAGAACGACACGCTGGGTATCCGCTTTCCGGGATTTTCCAATGATCAGGTTGTCGGTTTTGAACAATACTTCGAAGATGCTCCTGACGGCAAACGCAAGAAAAAGCGGGATCTATAAAGATGTGCCCTACGAGGATATCCTGAAAGACGCAAAAGGGCTTTTAGCCGGTCAGGACATGTTTTGGATGAAAGATATTAATGAAAAGGTAAATGCAGCGCTTGCCAATTATAAACAAAAGAACCCTGACGTGAATAAAGAGGATCTGGCCTCTTATATCTATGATGCACTCTGTTTTTATTGGCCTGATACCTATCCACCGGCAAAATTTTTTATCAGGCTTCACCAAATCCTGGACGAAAATGATATTGACAATAAATTCGTATTTACCACAAACCGGTACGGTGTAAGAAGGGATGGTGTTGTGAGTCTGGACGATCTCAGTTTCGCGTTGACCGCAAATCATGGCAAACAATTCTTTCCGTTTGTCAGTGAGAATATTCTGGCAGGGGAAATTCCGGGAAAGTATCAGGGGGAGGTGGCCTCTGCGCTTGCGGTGGATAAAAGCGGGAAAAAGATCAAAGATCAGATCGGGAAAGGAACTGCCGAAGACTTCAGAATCCCGGAAACGACTTATCAGGAGAATAAGAATGTGTCGAAATTGAAAGTTGAATTTTCAGACAGCGACGCTCTGCGGTTAAATATCGACCGGAACACCATTTATACCGGAAACCTGAAAGAAGATTTATTCCCTCTGCTGGTGCTTTATGAAGACTGGGATAAAGCGATGCGAAAAGGCCTGATCATTGATAAAACACTGATGGAAGAATTGCAGGAGGACAAACGGGAACAAAAGCGTATTGAAGCCTATACGTCTCACTTTGATGCAAAGCGAAAAGAACAGAAAGATGCCATAAAAGTGGAGGTCATGACTTACCACGGGACAGAACCCAAAGAAATAGTTGATTATTCCGTGAATGCTCTGGGTATTGTCGCATCAGCACCGGATCTTGATTATGAAGTGAAGTACCAGATCGATGGTCTTGTCACCAAAGCCGGAGAAAATCTTATTCTTGACGCGGGGAAATTAATCGGCATCCAGTGGGTGCCTGCGCCGGGAGAAAGAAACCGAACGTCAGATACGTATCTTCCGACTGCGCGGCTGTTTGAAAACGAAATTGAAGTTTTGATCCCTCCGGACTATGATGTTCAGGGATTTGAAGCTTTAAATTGCAGGATGGACAATGAATACGGAGCTTTTGATGCTGACGTTTCCTATGCCGGGCAGGTTTTGAAAATAAAAACAAGGAAAATATATAAGCAGCCGTTTGTGCCAAAGGAAGACTGGCCTATGCTCCTGGAAATGATCGATAAAACCAATGATTTTTATATCCGGTCGGTCGTGCTGAAAAAGAAGGTATAATTCCGGGGTGGGAGGGAACTGTCCTCCCTGCCCCGTTTTTAGTGAAAGTCAAAGCCCTTCCAACTGTTTAAGATAGGCTTCGTAATAGGCTTTTATTTTTGTTTGCTTTTCGCCCCGCTCCTGTTCAAAATAAGTTCCTCCCATATACGAGCAGGCAAATCCGCCTGAAACAATTCCCCAGGAACTCGCTTCTTTCAGATCAGGACGATGAACATTCTTTCGCAACTGATTGACAATCGACGCGATAACCCCGCCAACAAAATTGTCGCCGCATCCGGTGGTGTCGCCATCTTTATTTGATCTTAGCTCATCCGTAACTTTCCGGGATACGGGCATTTCCAAAGTGAGCGGTTCAAAAAACTGACCGCCGGAGTACACGGTAATATTTTTAGACCCGTTGGTGATGATCAGGGCCGGCACCTTTTTATCAAGGAAAAACCGGATTGCCGCTTCGGTGGTTGCCTGGCCGCTTAACCGTAATGCTTCTTCCCGGTCTGTGATCAGGAGATCGATGTACGGATAACTGTCGTCGCTTTCACCCAAAGGCCACCGTTGTCCGGGGTTTCGCTTTTCATTCCGGAAATCGAAAACGGTGTTCACGATGGTGATACATCCGTTTGACTTCGCCTTTTTCAGAAGTCCGGTCAAATGATCATGAATGACCGGAACAAGGGCCGTACCCCCGAAAACAACGATGTTCGATCCGAAAAAGTCATTGTCCAGGTCTTCCGGTTTATAATCCCAGGCTGCACCGATCGAGTTAATAAAAATCCGTTCGCCGTGACCGTGATCAAAGTTGGGATCGGACAGAACCACCGTCGAAGGTGTGCTTTTGCCGGTAAGCTGATAGTCACGAAGGATCACTGGGGTTTTCCGAAGAGCTGAGATCAGGTATTCACCGGCTTCATCATGACCACCCCGGCCATAAAACCGGATCTCGCAACTTCCGGGGTCCGTTAACTGGGCCGCATGGATCAATGAAACGATGGAAGGGCCTCCGATATTCTTTTTATCAGGGGTCCTTCCTCCCGTGATCCGGTTTAAAACCGTATCAAGGGAAGAACCGGCAAATTCGGTAAATTCCTCGTTAAATACCAAATGACCGGGCGTCAATCCTCCGTCTCCCCGGTTTAAAGAGAGATAAGGACGGAACGTTTCACTTGAAAAATCAATGTCATTGTAGAGAAGGTCTACCAGACAACAACCCACTCCTGATACGATAATTTTTTTTGTCATTGTTTAAACTTCGGTTGGATTACAGAAACCTGGAATAGTCGCTGACCAGCAGGTGCAATGGTTGTTCGTCTTCTTCAATGACGGGGAATCTTCCCACCGGTTCATGGAAACAGTTATCCGACGCATCGTCGTTGACCGCGCTGACTTCCCCCACCAGTACCTTTCCTTTTCCGGGTTCTCCGTAAAAACGGTGGTACATGCCCTGTTCCAGACAGATACTTTCACCGGGGGTGAGGATCACCTTTCCTCCGGGGCTGACGGTCCGGGTGATCCCATCGGTTTTTAAGGTGACCGGGGTGGTATCAAGCTGACTGTCGGGCGTGGAATTGTAGAGTTCGATCACCAGGTTCCCGCCTCCGCGGTTGATGATATCTTCCATTTTCAGCCAGTGGTAATGCATAGGGGTTTCCTGGTTTTCCTCCACGATCATGATCTTTTCAGCGTAAGGTTTTTTATCGACACCCAGCTTCCCGTTGCGAATGGTAAAAAGGAAAAGTCCTCTCCTGTAGAAATCACCGGAACCAAAATCAGTAATGTCCCACCCCAGCATATTTTCGGTCACCTCTGAAGCGTACTTCTTGTTCTTCTGCCAGTCCTCCATACTCCAGTATGCCCATGGCGGTAAAATAAACTGTCTTTCTGCCATGAATGATTTGGCATTTTTCAGGATTTGATTAATCTCGCTGCGTTTCATTGTTTTAGTTTTATTCCAAGAGTTACTATTTCGTGCGGCTTAATCTGAAAGGTGACCGCTTTGTTTTTTATAACCGGGTCCGAATCGTTGGTTG
>CAZOYZ010000224.1:0-8385 GCA_964584045.1 uncultured Prolixibacteraceae bacterium
TCAAAACTAATCCTCATGGCCGTGAAAATAGAAGAGACATCATTCCAGTCAATCCCTTTTTTCCGGATAGCCCCTCTGTAAGTCAACAGTATTTCACCGGTTGACAATCTGTTTAAATGCGGAGAATGACCTGCAAATCCCATGCTTTTTGCCCGTGACCATGACTTTCCCTGATCTTTGCTAATCGAACAATGCATTGGTACTTCTTTCTGTCCTCTCAATACAGCCAGCCAAGCTCCATCATTAAGCCTGATCACATCCGTCTCTGCCGCAAGATATAAGTTTGCTTCTTTACCGATAGGCACAACGCCGGACCAGTTCTTTCCGCTATCATAAGAAAGGAATACTCCACCCCAGCCTAACTCTCTGTCCCCATCCAGATAATAAACCGGAAATGCCAAAGTCCCATCCACCAACTCCCTGACAGGCGCAGAACAATACCAGTTTTCATTTTCGACAATGAAGGATGCCGGATCATCATTCCATGACTTTCCGTTGTCTGTTGACCTGATCATCTGAGTTCTGTGCAAAACAGTCCTTCCTTGCACCGGATAAGGTTCCAATGAAAAAAAAGTGATGATGATCGTACCATCTTTCAATTGACTCACATGCGGATCCCGGTTGTCATACTTGTCATCGTAAACCAGAACTGGTTCACTCCAGGTTTTTCCTTCATCGGATGACCGCACCATGCATATCCGACCGCATAACGGATAGTTTTTACTTGCAAACGTAACATGTCCCTCCCCGGCATAAAATACGATGAGAATATCTCCGTTGATCAGCCTGCATGCATCCGGAAATGCCTGGTAATCTCCGGCGGCTCCGCCTCTTGATACAATCTGATGATCAGTTGCGTCATTCTGTGCGAAATTCGGGGAGCAATATGGTAATGAAAAGCACATGCGATTACTTTCACTGTGTGCTGTTTTAAAAACGAAACATAGAAAAATGGCGACTGATGTGATAAGCTTTCTGTATTTTTTCATTTTAATTAATTTTAACATAATTATTCGAGATGCCGGAGTTTTAGGTTTGAAATCCCATCACCGAACACATTTAACAGGTGCATCGCACTACAATAAATGACGTGATTTAAAAAGAAAGATAGCCGGAATTTTGAATCTTTCGATGAAAACCGGATCTATCTTTCTATTTAAGAA
The DNA here is from genome assembly GCA_964584045.1 of uncultured Prolixibacteraceae bacterium. Lineage (GTDB taxonomy): Bacteria > Bacteroidota > Bacteroidia > Bacteroidales > Prolixibacteraceae > JBCFBK01. The sequence goes on from CAZOYZ010000224.1 coordinate 1,164, forward strand.
TTTATTCCCATCCCGGGTTTTGAGTTACTTTTGGTTCCATACTGAGTACAGAATTTGAAATTGGCCAGAGCATTAAAAAATCCTGACCTTTTCGGTTTTGAAGTGAAGGTACAAGATCGAACGCTTTATCAAAGCGAATCAAATCCCACCACCGCTTACCTTCAAAAGCGAGTTCCAAGAGCCTTTCTTTCAATATGGCAGCATCATTATTTTGTTTCGACCCGTTCACAAAAACATGACTGGCGTAGCTGTCACCATAAGCTCTGGCTCTTACCGCGTTTATTTCATCTGAGGGATCCTGTCCCAAAGCATTTTTTGCTTCGGCAATCATTAAAAGAATATCTGCATAACGGTATAAAACAACATCATTCAAAAACTTTCTTGTTCCGCTCTGCACCAATCCCGGACATTTTACGACCAAACTTGTGAAATAGTCTTTAGTCGGATCATTGTCTTCGAAAATTTCAAAAAAAGTTGCATTTTTTCTTATGTCATCAGCGGAATATTGTTTCCTGTATGTTTCAGAAGGAACAATCATTCCCCCTTGTCCACCTATGGGGAATATGATATTCTTTGCATAATCATCCAGATAAGAAGGGATCGCAGCCGGGGTGATCCATAAAAGTGAAAAGTAATTATCTCCGACCTCGTTTTCCTGATACCTGATACTCATTATCAGCTCTTTATTCCCTTTGTTTGAGTAACTTAAAACATCAGAAAATCTTGGCAGGAGGGCAAGATCGGCCTTTTTTACCTCGTTCAGTGCAGCGAGAGCCTGATTGAAATCGGACGCTCCTCCTCCCATTCTTTTTCCTGTCCAAAGATAAACATCAGCGATCAATGCATACGCTGCAGGTTTGGACCAAAAACAACGGCCGGTCGGGAAACTGTTGTCGGGAAACAAACTGATGGCTTTATTCAGGTCTTCCCTGATAAATGCAAATACTTCTCCCTGTGTTGATCTTTCCTTATAGATTACCTCGGGATTGCGGCTCTCAACAGGTTCGTCGAGTATTATTAAATCCCCCCAGGTACGGGTCATTACAAAGTAAAGATAAGCCCGCATGGTATAGGCCTGTGCTAAAACGTTCTTCTTTGTCTCCTCCGACTCAAAGCTTATACCGGGTGTATATTTCAATACCAGGTTTACAGAGTTCAGCGTTGTGTAAAGACTCTGCCAGTTCGGACCAGCGGCATCAGGAGTTAACGTATTTAAATAATAAATATCATAACCTCCCGAGCCAATTTTTCCATACGTAAATAATTCACTGCGCGCTTCTCCAAATAAATAAATATTTGTCGCTGCATTCCGAAGTTGGACGTATATTCCATTCAGCGCTCCCTTTGCGTCATCTTCCGTTTTCCAGAATGAGGCATTCGTAATGGTACTGACTGATTTGATGTCAAGAAGATCGTCTGAACAAGAAGAAAATAACATGAATACAACCAGTATCCAGCATGTTTTAATCGTACTATTGTTATTCATAATTGATAGTATTACCAGGTTAAAATGAAATGTTTGCACTGAATATGATATTTCTCGGCATTGCATATCGTCCGTTGTCTGTGCCTCCATATTCAGGGTTCAATCCGCGATATTTGGTGAAGTAATAGAGATTATTGCCGGTGGCACTAAACCGGATAGCATCCAGTCCCAACTTTTGTACCACTTTTGACGGAATTTTGTAGCTCAGCGTCAACTCTCTAAGCGCGATGAAATCGCCGGGTTCATAGAAAATAGAATTTCCCCTGATTGTATTTTGCTGCCCTCTGTCACCACCGTAATAGTGTCGCGGCATTTCGGCGTTGTCACCCTGTTTCTTCCAGGAACGTTCTACTACATCCTGGGTCATTGCATTTCCTCCCTGCCAGTTATAATCCAAAAACCCTTTGGCATAATTGTAAATCGTATGCCCCGTCATATAATCACACCGGACATAAAGTTCAACTCCCTTATAAACGATCGTACTAGCGAAACCACCGGTCCACTTTGGATACGGATTACCCATATACGTCTGGTCTTTTGAATCAATAATATTATTTTTATCGGCATCGAGCCAGATCACATCGCCTCCAAATTTTGTTTTATCGCCTACCGTCACGATGTTATCGACCGGAGCAGATGCTGCCTCTGCATCCGTAGTATAAATCCCGGTTTGCTTATATGCAAACATATCCCCCATTCGTCCTCCTTCCTGTAATCCGCCTTTCCATGCATAGCCTCCCAGTTTGGAATCCCAGATATAGTAACCACCAACCCTGTTTCGATCTATTCCGTTTACCGGTAGCTTAAGAATCTTATTCTCAACTTTGGAGGCATTGAAAGAAACATTCCATTTCACCTTGCTTTCGGAAGGTAAAACCTGAGCACTTACTTCAAATTCAATTCCCCGGTTTTCCAGACTGCCAAAATTTGTTTGAATACTGCTGAATCCGGTGGAAGGTGGCAATGAAAGATTGGTTATCAGTTGGTCAGTAATCCTGTGAAAGTAGTCGAAAAGTAGGTTCACCCTGTTGCCAAAAAGGTTGATATCCGCACCCAAATCAAATGTTTTCGACTGTTCCCACTGCAAATCCTGATTAGGCATGGTTGACATTGTAACGGCTGCTCCCCCAAAATACTGTGTTCCTACTCCGTATGCGCCAGCAGCGGCAAAATCTCCCAGTCCACTGATATTTCCATTTACTCCGTAACTTGCCCTTAACTTGACACGGAACATGTCCTTGGGTACAAAAGCCCAGAATTTCTCCTTGTCAACATGCCATCCAACCGATAATCCCGGGAAAAGTCCCCACTTGTTATTGTCTCCAAGGTTGGAAGCCGCATCGTATCGTGCATTTGCAGAAAGGATATACTTATCTTGATAACTATAATTTATTCTGCCGAAATAACCTAATATGATCTGATCGGATGTATAACTGTAAACCCTGACAGGGGTAGCGCTGGCAGACAACGTAGGGATAAGGTCAGATGAGGCTCCTCTTCCGTTTGCATTTAAACTGGTTGTTTTTCTTGAGAACAATGAATATCCGGCCGTGGCAACAACCTGATGATCTTTTGCAAAGGTTTTTACGTAGTTGAATACTGCATCGGCCTGGTATTGCCTCCAAAGATATTCAGAAGCTGACGCCTCTCTGGTTTGATCATAATTCAAAGGTCCGTTCCAATAAGCCTTTTGGAAACTATTTGTATTGCTGTAAACATTATACATCGAAACCTGAGGATTAAATGTAAGTCCGGGTATAATTTCCCAGTCAGCTCCCAGAGATATCGTCAGATTATCATAGTCATTCCAATATACCCGCCGTGTCAACTGATACAACGGATTTCCCATATTCTGGTGTTGTCCTGGTGCAAGAGAACCATCTTCAAATTTAAATTTTGCTGTCCTTGGTAATCCGGCAATTCGTAGAAATGTAATATTGTCAGACAATGCCGGTGAGGTTGTCTTTGAATTGGAATAGACCACACGACCGTTGAAATTCAAATTCTCCTTTGCCTGTAAACTTCCATTTAGGTTAAAACTCAAACGTTTGTATCCGGTTGTAATCACGGCACCTTCGTTATCCAAATAACCCAATCCCGCGTTGAATGTGGCTTTATCAGTTCCTCCGGAGGCTTCGATATGATGATTGTGGGAAATTCCGGTCCGATAAACCAAATCCTGAAAATCTGTATTTGAAAAAATTATTGTTTTGCTTGGATCAACCGGATCAGGCATACTTTGCCACCCCTCATTCAATTTATGTTTATTGGAATCTGTCAGATATTGAGTGGAAAAGGCGGTCTTATTGGTTAAATCATTTCCTGTTCCAAAGCCATTAGCCAGTGTCAACATATTGGTATTATCCGGAAACTTAGAAGCAGCTATCATTCCTGACCGGGCAAAAGTCAGATAGTCTTCTACAGACGCCATTTCATAAAGCTTTCCGATATTGGAGATCGTCAAATCATAACCATATGTTACTTTGATTTGTCCAGCCTTCCCTGATTTTGTGGTTATAATTACAACTCCATTCGATCCCCTTGCTCCATAAATAGAGGTAGCTGCTGCGTCCTTCAATACCTGTATCGATTCGATATCATCAGCTGAAATATCAACCATCTGGGGACGGATGACCCCGTCTATAATATATAACGGACTGGCACCATCAGGATTATTAATGGAAGTACCCCCCCTTATTATGACACGCGGAGCTGATCCTGGTTGTCCGGAAATATTTTGTACCCTGACGCCGGAAACTGTTCCCTGAAGGGCTGCCGCTGCATTGGAATAGGGCACACTTTCTAACGCCCTGCTATCCACTTTTGTAATAGAGGTGGTAACCATCTCCCTGGACTGAGAACCATATCCAATAACGACTACTTCATCAACGCCAATCGACTCTTCTGTTAACACAACGTTCACTGTTGTCTGGCCAGAAAATGTCATCTCTTCCGACTTCATTCCGATAAAAGAAAACTGAATCACTGCATTTGGCTGGATACTTCTCAATTCATAGTATCCATTGATATCAGTAACAGCACCGGTTGCTGCTCCCTTAATCAGAACTGTTACCCCTGGAATCGGCTCTCCTGAAATGTTGGTTACTTTCCCCTTAACGTCAGACTTTTGCTGCATGTTTGTCTGCGTGATAACGACCAGATTATTCTCCAGAATGGAATATGAATTTCCGGTACCCTTCAAAACCTGGTCAAGAATCTCGTTAATGGTTTTTCCGATGTAATTCACATCCGGGAAACGCTCATTTTTGATCATTTCATTGTTGTACAGAAAACGAAACTCGCTTCTTTCTTCTATCTGCTCGAAAACATCAACGAGCGTTACATTTTTCATGTTAATCGACAATCTGGTCGTTTGCGAATAGACACTGGCAAACAGTTGAACTGTCGTAAAGAGGATAATTAGCAGCGTGAACTTCATAACCCTTAAAATTTTAGTTAAGCTGGTTTTTAAACAAACAGCCTCATCATTCAATTTTTTTTTCATAATTTTGAATCGCATTTAATAATTAATAATGTTGTTTTTCCGCCGGTTGCGGAGGAACAGTCAAATCGGGGAATGTTTGCCCATTTCCCGATTTTTTTCATGATCTAAAGCCGATTTCCCATAGGCAGTCTATTTTCTTTTAGTCAGGTTTTAATTTCTTCTAATGATACGGATCTCGTTCTTTTCGATGCGGTAGGTAAACGGAAGAGAAAGGCTAAGGGCTTTCATGGCCTGCTCGATCGTTTCCTTCTCAAAAACCCCAGTATACTTCGATTCTTTCAGGTCCTCGTCTTCAATGATGATCTTCACATTGTACCATCTTTCCATTTTTCTTGCCAGTTCTGAAAAAGACTCCCGTTTAAATATCATCCGGTTGTCTTTCCAGCAGGTTACGGCGTCCAGGTCAATTTCATCCGAGACTTTCATGGAAGCTTCACGAACAGTACCTGCCGGCTTGCTGCTTTTTTTTGTTTCTTGGCTCTCTGATTTAGCGTTAAGATCTCCAATCACCACTTCCGGCTTCCCTTTCATTAGTCTGATCTGCTGATTGGGTTTCAGACAAACAGGTTCAATAGTCCTGTTCCCAACTTTTCCAGTGATGGATATCCTTCCCCGCACGAGAGTGGTTTCGACAAGGTCATCATCATCATATGACTTCACGTTAAAAGCGGTTCCTAAAACCTGGACATTAATTGTTGAAGTCTTTACATTCAGTTTCCGTTTTTCGTTTTTTACGATGTCAAAAAAGGCTTCACCCTTTAAATAAATAAATACTTCCTTATCATCAGGTTTGGCAGGATATTTCAGACTTGAACCGGAATTGATCCAGATCTTACTTCCATCGGGTAATTCAACTTCAGATTTGGCACCGTAAGGCACCTTCACGGTGGTGTATTCTGTCTTTTCGGGCAAATATTTTTGAATGAGGAACCCGGCAAGAAAGGTCACCAAAACAATCGCAGCCAGTTGTAAGGCACGATACAGTCTCCGGATATTCATTTTATTGTCAGATAAATTTCTGGGCTTTATCTGAGTGATTAATCGGGAGAATTTCTTCCATTCCTCCTGAGTAAAAGCTTTATCGGCGACCTGCCTGTAATTTGAAGTTTCCCAAATGTCCTTTAAACGATAAAACAGTTCTTCATTCTGCGGATCAAGATATACCCATTCGAAAAGTTCTTTCTTTTCAGGCTCGGTAAGCTCATTCTTCAGATAGTTTACGATCAGACTGATATGAATTTCGTCAGGGGTCATTTCGTTTGCCTTTTCATAAAGACAAACCGGAAAGCAATACTACGTCAAAAAAAAAGATTTTTTCAATGAGGTGAAGATTTTGTCTGGATTTTCAAATCTTCTTCGTTGTGAAGATATAAAGTGAAATAAGACAATCGCCCAATTTTTCACGAAGCATACAGAGAGCGCGGTATATTTTCGTTTCGACGGTTCGCAGCGGTATCTCCAGCTTTTCTGCGATTTCCTTGTTCTTTAAGTTTTCGAACCGGCTCATCACAAAAGGCAACCGGTAGTGCTCAGGCAGCGTCTCAATAGCCGCATTTAATTTTTCGACCATCTCACTCTCTACAAGCGCCTTGTGCAGATCAAAATATTCTATTTCTCTTTTCGACCGTTCCAGTTCCATTTCCCTGAAATCATGTTCAATACTTTTATGGTGGAGGTAGTTCAAACAGTTGTTCCTCACGGTCCGAAACAGGTAAGAAGGTAGATTATCGATTTCTGTATGGTTCAAAGGCTTGTCCAAAACACTCAAAAAAGAATCCTGAACCAGATCTCTGGAAACTTCCTCATCTTTTATAAATTTAAAGGCATAAAAATAAAGCGGACCATGTAAATTTTTATAAGTATGCTCCAACAGGATTGAATTGTTGATGGTTAAACCGGAATCCGGATCCTTTCGCTTCATGTACCAGCTTGGTGTAATCTTAAATTGTTTTCAAAGTTAGCTTTTTTGTTGTAGCAACATCAACCAGATTTCTTTCTTTTGATCAAAAAACTTCAGAAGTGATCTCTTGAGCCTTCCTGTATACCGACAACACCTGTTCATTAAAAGCAGGCCGGCAGGGCCGTCCAGTTTGGTCCGGCCCGCTATCCTCTAATGGAGACAACTCGTCCGGCGACGAATTATCCGTCACAGATCTATTCTTTTTCCGGTCCGATCGGATTCAAGAGCGGCAGTAAAAAGCTGGTGGCTCCATGCCGTTTCCTCGGGCAAT
>CAZOYZ010000225.1:0-8384 GCA_964584045.1 uncultured Prolixibacteraceae bacterium
GGTCTATTTTAGACAGTTAGTCATTTTATATTAACATAAAGCCCGCACAGCATCATCAGATTGCCAGGAGGACGAGAGCGCACAGGGCAATCCCCGTGCGCTGTCCTGTCAAACTATAGCTCTATGGCATAGATGTATGTAATTAGTTATGCAATTCCTTCCCCCTCAGGTACTCAAGCAAAAGTGCCGGGCGATCGGTCTGAATAATGCTGGCACCATGGTCGATTAACCATCCCCAGGAACCGTCAGGATCTTCCAAAGCGCGGTCGTCATCATGTCCTCCATTCAAGGAAGCCCACATGCTGTTTATCCACACCTGATTTCCATCCTTATGCAATTCAAGTATTTCATTTACCAACCCGTAATCATCCTTATCGAAAATGGGCTGATAAATTGTGTTCTTGTGTTGCGTGTAACTATCCAGAACAAATTTTGCATCAGGAAGACTAAAATTGATAACCGGCATAATCAGGATATCCTCTTCAAGTTTATCATAACAACTTATGACACTGTCGTAGGAAACATTGGGAGCGATATTGTAGATTATTTGATTCATGGTGCCGGTTTTTTTTAATTCCCGAATAACCTCCGGATAATACTTATACCCTTTGTCAATGTCAATCAGTATTTTACCCTTTGCCACCAGCAACATTTCCCGGAGTGTGGGTATTGAGTGATGTGTAACCCTGCCAAGACCATTTTTTAATCGTAATTCTTTTATCTCATCCAAGGTATAATTTGCGGGATTTCCAGTTCCGTTTGTTGTTCTGTCGACGGTGTTATCATGCATGATAATCAAGTGCCCGTCTTTCGTTTTCTTTAAATCCAACTCCATTATATCAACGCCCATTTCAATTGCATTTTTTAATGCCTGAATTGAATTCTCCGGGGCATTCCGCCAATCGCCACGATGAGCTGCTACAAAAACATAGTTATTGGTAGTTTCATATAGTTGCGCCAAAATTTTTTCGGAACACTGACATGGTCTTTCCGATTTTGCTTCATAGTTGCAGCATGATGTCCATATGAACACACCAATAGCTACAAAAAGGGAAAAAGATACTTTTACCGATTTCATTTTTTAAAATTTTGAAAAATTAAAGAAACCTTATTACCGTTCAGGTCATCGCGACCGGGTTTTATCAGGTTAACACCGCATTGCAGGACGGTAGCCAAGAAGCGTGTTGTTTACTCCTACATTTAATACCTCATCACTATTCAACAAGGTATTTGCTCCATTTACTTCCTGCTGTTAATTATAACCGGGGTTCTGATCAAAAATGTCCTTATTGTTTATCTTCTCAATTTCAGCGTTAGGTACCGGATATATAAACTGGTATTCCCGTATGCTCAACCCGGTTTTAGCAATTTCATCAATTGCAGCACCTGTCCTTATAAGGTCAAACCAACGTTGTCCTTCAAATGGGAACTCGAACTGACGTTCTTTCAAGATCGCAGCCCTGAATGCAACCTGATTCGGTAAATCATCAGAAGTTAAAGGAGTTAAACCAGCTCTTGTATGGACCTCATTGAGGTATTTAAATGCATCGCCATTGGCGTTATAACCCATCTCGTTATGCGCTTCAGCATACATTAATAACACATCCGGATAACGTAGGATAATATAATCATTTCCAGCACTATTCGTAACCAATGAACGCTCATCGTGAAATTTATTTAATACAAGAACTGAACCGACTTTTGTGTATGCAACTAAATTTCTCCGTTTGTCATTTGCTGAAAATGCGTTTAACAAATCATCAGAGATCGGTGATGTGGTTATATCCGAAACCGAAAACCATAGACCATGCCCTTCACCCACGACGTCTTTATTAAACCGAATGGCAAAAATGATCTCCGTATTCATTTTGTTATTGACGTCAAATACATCATCAACGTTATTAAGCAACGAGTATTTGCCCAGCACCTGCGATAAAATTGCTTTTGCTTCACTGAATTTTCCTTGGGTCAGGTAAACTTTTCCCAACAGGGTACTGGCTGCACCCGACGTTGCCCGCCCCAAATCGCTACCACTATATGATGAGGGCAAATATTCAGAAGCTATAGTCAGATCTTCCTTAATTGCGTTATAAACTTTGGAAACATCCGTGCGACCAATCTTAAGTGCTTCTTCGGGACTGACAGGTTGCAGTACCAGTGGAACTTTTCCCCAGAAACGAACAAGGTTAAAATAGGTATACGCACGGATAAACCGGGCCTCACCTTCGTATTGCTCTTTTAATGCTTCATTCATCTCCACTCCGCCTATTAGAGTGAGTATTTTATTACATCTCAACAATCCATTATAATGAACGCCCCACGCTTCGTTAAGTAACTCGTTTGCAGATGTTTCTTTGAATTTATCGATATTGTAACGATCTTGAGTCCCTGCGGTAGGAGCATCTAAAAAGAGGTTGTCGGATCTGTACTCAACAAGTTCAAAATAAATGTCAACATGACTTTGTAATGTGCTGTAAGCAGCTACAAGTGCAGTGTTAAAATCGTTCGCGGTTTTATAAAAATTTTCTGCATTAGGTTCTGATACCGGTGCCAAATCAATAAAATCTTCTTTGCATGCTGATAATATCGTGATGGCTGTCAATAGTAATGTTTTTATTTTTTTCATGATTCGAGCCTTTTAATGTTAAAAAGTAATGTTAGCACCTACAGAAATTGTCCTGGGAAGAGGATATGTTCCATAATCAACTCCGGGAGTTAAAGCATTACTATCATATAAATTAACCTCTGGATTATAACCAGAATACTTCGTCCATGTATAAAGGTTCTGTCCGCTAACATATAAGCGTACTTTTTCAAGTTTTACTTTAGTGATTAGTTTTTTGGGGAGTGTATAACCCAAGGTTATATTTTGCAACCTAAGGTATGATGCATCTTCCACATGCCAGGTTGAAGTTCTTCCTGTGTTACCTTTGTTTTTACGGTTCGCCCTGTTAGTATTACCATCACCAGGGTTGTCTTCTGACTTCCAGCGATCCAAGGCATCAGTCATATTATTGAAATTACCTTCCATGCTGTTGATAAAGCGGAATATCAGATTAATGATTTCGTTGCCCTGAACTCCCTGAAAATTTACAGAGAAATCCAAACCTTTATACTTGAAGCCGGAGGAAAAACCATAGGTAAAATCAGGAAAATAATTTCCTGCAATTGCCCTGTCTTTGTTAACATCGAGCTTGCCATTCTTGTCCACATCTACAAACTTAAAATCACCGGGTTGGGTGTCGCTGAAATGCGGGTACTTATCCAACTCTTCTTTATTCTTAAATACACCATCCTGAACAAGTAAATAGTAAGAACCAATAGGTTTTCCAACTTGCGTTATAAAAAAAGTTGTACCTGTACCTGCTGTTTCGATAATTGGCGTATTCTCAGGTCCCAATGCTTTTACTTCATTTCTGTTGGCTGAGAAATTCACACTGGCCGTCCAACTCAACTCACCAAATTTTTGTCGACTTGTTAAATTGGCCTCCCATCCTCTGTTGTTAACTTCTCCGATATTTTGGCGTGCTGTACTAAAACCCGTTGTCAATGGTACCGGAACATTTAATAATAGGTCGGTAGTATTACTGCTGTACCAGTCAACTTCAAGTGATAACTTGTTTTTAAAAAGAGTAAGGTCGGCACCAAAGTCAAGCATGGCTGTTTTTTCCCATCCTAAATCTGAATTTTCAACATTCGATGGGGTTAACCCGCCAACTTGTTGTCCGTTCGCACTCCCCAGAATATAATCGTCCTTGCTTAACCGAGCTATATGCTCGTAGTTACCAATCTGAAAGTTACCGGTTAAACCATAACTGGCACGCAGCTTGAAGTGAGTAACGAACTTAATACCCTTCATGAAACTTTCTTCATTCATTCGCCATCCTGCCGAAACTGATGGAAAATTTCCCCACTTATTATTGTCACCAAAACGCGACGAGCCATCAGACCTTATGGCGGCAGAGAAAAGATATTTCCCGTTATAGGAGTACTGAAGCCTCCCTATTAAGGAAAGGAGTGACCATTCAGTGATTTCAGATTCACCATCAATAACCACACCTGCATTTAATGTTGTTACCAGGTCGTTGGGGAAATCAGTGGCAGTAGCCCAATGATTATTACTGTAATTTTTTTGCGCGGAATAACCGGCCATCGCAGAAACATTGTGCTTTCCAATTTGTTTGTCATAAAAAAGGTTATTCTCCACACTCCAATTTGTTTTAGAAGTTGAAGATGCGGTAGCTGTAGGATTTGAAGAATCTGTATAATACTGCCATCCCCGGAGCGGCAAAATCGAAGGCCGATAATAATCCATGTGGTAGTGATTTGCCGTAGCCCCCAATGAAAGTTTATACTTTAATCCATCAATAATTTCGTATTCAAAAAAAGCATTCCCTAATAAGTTCGTGTGGTAAACATCCCTTTGGACTTCATTAGCCAGTGCAACTGGATTGAGCACCTCATTGTGCTGATAATCCGTTCCGATTCTCAGGTATCCGTTACCGTCAAAATTGTAGGAACCATCATCATTATAAACGGGCCATATAGGGGTGCTTTGCAAAGCAGAACCTATTACACCTTCGTCAGAATATGGTCCATTACTGGTAATTCTGTTTTCGCAGGTATATGATGGGCTAAAATTAACTCCCAAATGCACTTTCCCTGAATTTACATCAAGATTAAACCGCACACCATATTTACTGTAATCTGAATTAATAACAACACCGTCTTGTTTTGTGTAATTTCCGGAAATAAAATATTTTACTTTTGGAGTACCTCCTGCAAACGATATTGAATGTTTTTGAATTGGTGCAGTCCTGAAAATCTCATCCTGCCAGTCAGTATCTGTTAAGCCTGGCTTTCCTTTCAAATAAGGTACAAGTTCATCCGGAATTTTCATCCATCCTGTTGACCGCACCTCGTTTGGGTCATCAACACTGCCTGTTGGTACAGCATCCAGGTAGGCATTATTATGCCCGTCCCTTGATAATTCGGCATATTGATAAGCATTCAACATATCAATCTTTTTGGATACCTGCTGAATGCCATAAGATCCATCATAAGATATTTGAAGTTTCCCATCATTACCTCGTTTAGTAGTAATCAACATGACACCATTGGAACCTCTGGAGCCATATATTGCTGCTGCAGAAGCATCTTTCAATATTTCAATAGATTCAACATCGTTCATATTCACTGTTTCAATTGCCTGTCCTCCGACGTCCAGAGGAAGACCGTCAACCACAAATAAAGGTTCATTCCCTGCTGATATGGAACCGACTCCACGCACACGAATGTCTGTTTCTCTGCCTGGTTCTCCGGTAGTCTGAAGTACCTGTACACCTGCCATTTTCCCAATCAGGGCCTGATCAAAACCCGCAACAGGAATATCCTGTAAATCTTCAGATTTTACAGAGGCAATAGAAGTTGTTACATCACGTTTATTCCGGACGCCATACCCAACCGCCACAACTTCATCCAGTCCAATGGTTGCTTCTTCAAGCGACACACTGATCTGGGTTCTTTTACCAATTGTAATCTCCTGACTTTTCATCCCCACAAAAGAGAAAACCAGCGTTGCTGCATCTTCAGAAATCTCTAACGTATAATTACCGTCAAAATCAGATGTAGTACCAGTGGATTTTCCCTTTATAACAATAGAAACTCCGGGGAGAGGTAGTCCGGAAGAATCAGTGACCTTTCCTGAAACGGAACGGGGCTGTGGATTTAAAAAATTATCGCCGATTACCTTTCGGATAATGATCTGACGGTTATAAATGTCGTAGGTCAGGCTTTGTCCGATTAGTACCTGATCCAGGATTTCCCGGACGGAGGCGTTCTCCAAAACAATATTGACCCTTTTGTTTTCATCGAGTTCTCCAATTTTGTAAAGAAAGACAAAATCGCTTTTCTCTTCAACCTGGTTGAGTACCTCTTTTATCGTTGAGTTGACCAGATTCAGGCTCAGTTTTGTTGTTTGCGAATAAGTACTTGCCGAAACACAAAAAACAAAGCACAGAGAAATCAGTACAGTTAGCTTCATGATCCTTAAAAAATGTTTACACATTCCCCAACCCGGGGAACAGGTTAATAACTTTTTTTTCATAAATTTGAAATGTTTGAATTAATAAAACTGGTTCAAATCCTGAAACAGTTTGACCGCCAGGGAATGTCTCACCATTCCCTGGTTTTTTCTTATTCCAGAATGTAATTATTGATATTCATTTGCTTTATTTCTGAATTGGTTATTTTACTGATGTATTCCAATACCCCGGGAATCCCTTCATTTAAATCCAACTTTCCGGTTATTTTTTCTTTTCCTTTTTCAGGATTTTTCAAAATAATCCGGACATTGTAGTAGCGTTCCACCTTTAAAATCATCTGATCAATTTGCTGCTGTTGAAACCGGAGTATCCCTTCGTTCCACAACGTGTACAACCGATAGTCGGTGTTCACCACATCCAGTTGCTCACTGTCTTTGTTGAAACGGGCCATTTGATTAGGCTTCAGTTCGGCTTTCACAATTTGTTGAAGAAATGAAGTTTTTGTATCGAGTATCTGTACTCTCCCTTCCTGCAAAACAGTCACCACTTCATGATCTTCAGGGTATGAGGATACATTAAACTTTGTACCCAATACCTTTATCGCGACCGTCGAGGTATTGACGATAAAGGGTTGAGCCGGATTCCCGGTTATCTCAAAAAAAGCCTCGCCTGCCAGATAAACTTCCCGCTTGTGTGCGTCGAATGCAGGAGGGAAGATCAGTCGGCTCCCGGCATTGATCCAGATGGTACTCCTGTCTGCCAGGCGAACCTGCAATCGCTGACCATTGGGAACCACCAGCACATTAGAAAACAGTGTTGCTTCCCGAAAGTCTTTCTGCACGATCGTATCATTCCCGATCACACATTTCCCTGGCTGGGATAAATCGATTAATCTTTTTTGAGAGGTAATTTCTTTTTTTGAGCCGTCGGCAAAATACAAAACCGGACAATCCCAGGCATTCTTCAAAAGAAGATCTTCTGTGAGTCTCATATCTATACGGTTTCTGGCCGGATGGTAATACACCAGCACAGAGCCAATCACCAGGAAGACAAGGGCTACGGCAGCATACCGAAAGAATGTCTCCAGATACCGAACCCTGGCTTCACGTTTTTTAACAGCATGGAGACGAAACAGGATTGATTGAAAAAGCTGCATTCCTCTCCCAAAAGAAATCTTTGATTCCGGCATGGAAAGCAGGCGAAGTTCCTTTTTCATGCCTAAAATTTTTTCGCTTTGTCCGGGATGTTCTTTCAGATAATCTTCAAAATACCTGTTTGTTTCCTCATCCGGATCAAACACCCATTTGATAAACCGTTTGTCTTCGATGTAGTCTTCCAACCTGTTCATTGGATTTGAATTTCCCAATAATGGAACCTGACGCGGAAAAGTGGACAAAAGATCTGCAAAAATTTTTATGCTCTAAAACATAAAAAGAAAAATTCCAACAACTGTATCCCCATATCTCCCTTAAGTTTGGAAATCACCCGGTATACCTGTTTCTTTGCGGAATCCGGCTGTATTTCGAGCATCTCGCCAATTTGATGGTAACTGAGTCCCCTGTAAAATTTCAGATAAAGGATTTCCCGGTTTCTGGGTGTCAATGAAGCCAGGGACTTTTTTATCAGGTCAATTTTTTCCTGTAAAATGTCGTGCGGGTTATTTTTTTCAATTTCGAAGTCGATATTAAATACTTCCAAATCAGAGTCTGTCAATGATTGAAAACGGCTTTCTTTTTTCAGTCGGTGAAAGATGATCCGACGTAATGCCTTAAGCAGGTAATATTCCAGATTATCTGTTCCGGAAAGGTTTTTCCGGTGTGTGTACAGTTCAAGGAACAATTCCTGGATGCTGTCTTCAACCACAGCAATATTGGACGTGAGTTTTGACCCGTAGGCATAAAGGTTTTCCAAAAATCCATTATAGATCTTTTGAAAAGCGTTCATATCACCCGCCCTGAATTCTTTCCAAACTACCGTCCAATCAAGTTTTGTCATTTGCAGCAGAGCCATTTTCCCGACAAGTAGTCATTTGGTTCAAATGTAACAAAAAACATGAACATATGACTAATAATAAAAACACAATAAAAGAAGAATCCGACTTTACGGAATTTCATTTTAGATTTCTAAAATATCACGCGCTTTCTAATGGTTTTATCATATAATTTATATCTTAGTACATTGGTATTCGTGTCAGGATGTCACGTCATAAAATGAGTACCACGCATCCGGACTAAAGCTGACTTCTATGAGGAAACGACACAAAAGCGGAACAACAGATGCAGGCTGTCAAACAGCCGGTTCTTCTTCTTTTGTCGAAAAAGCAACGGTCAAGATACTCAT
>CAZOYZ010000226.1:0-8381 GCA_964584045.1 uncultured Prolixibacteraceae bacterium
AACGGTTATACCCGACCGACCATTGGTCGGAAATTTGCGGTTTTACATTCGGGCTTGAGCTGAACCATAAGTCAAGCGGCGTCCCTGAGGTGGAATTGGTCGCGATCTGATAGTACTGGCGGGTGCGGGCATAGCTCGCTTTCAACGACGATGATTCGTTGATCAGGTACGACATTCCAAAGCGGGGTTCGGGTCCGTTTTTCCAGTTAAAATAGTCTCCGTCCCCATAGGTTCTTACGCCTGCTTCTTCATACTGGTCGTTATACACATACACGGTATCGATCCCCCTGTTCGCAAACAAGGACCATCTCAGCCCATACCGCAGAACGATCCTTTCACCAATCTTTTGCTCCGCTTGTACGTAGGCAGCCCCCTCACCCGATTTCTTCGTCTGAAGAATATAAGGCACAAAGTTATTCCCTGTTGACGAAACTTCTCCGGGATGCATCGTGTGGAAAGACCACTGGAACCCTGATTTAAGCTCAAAACGTGAAGAGATCAGGAATCCCAGATCATATTTAAACCCGGCATCGTCCATATCATACTTCCAGATATAGTCATTGCTTTCGGTTGAAGAAAAATCGAGTTTATAATCGTATTTGCTGTAGATCAGGCTCAGGTTTGAGAAGATCTTATGGCTGAAGAGGTGGTTCCAGCGCGATGTAAACGTCCTGTTCCCGAAATTCATTCCGGCGAAATCATTGTCATAAACGTCCCTTCCCGAATACCCCGAAAAGTAAAGCCGGTCCTTTTCACCCAGGGTAAAATTGACTTTCCCGTTCAGGTCATAGAAGTAAAGTTTGGTATCTTTCAGATCCTCATCGCTCGACATCGCAGTAAACAGATCGAAATAAGACCGGCGGCCTGAAAGAATAAATGAGCTTTTATTCTTTTGAAGAGGGCCTTCAAGGGTCAGGCGGCTTGATAAAAGCCCTATACCTCCCGAAGCCCCGAAGCGTTTGTTGTTGCCTTCCTTCATCCTGATGTCGAGCAGCGAAGCCAAACGGCCTCCGGCCCATACAGGGATGTCGCCTTTATAAATTTTAACGGAATTGATGGCATCATTGTTAAACACGGAGAAGAAACCCATCAGGTGCGACGCATTATAAACAGTAGCCTCGTCAAGCAGGATCAGGTTCTGGTCACCCGATCCGCCCCGGACACTGAATGAAGATGACCCTTCGCTGGTAGGCTGCACGCCGGGCAATAGCTGGATCGCCTTGATCAGGTCGACTTCCCCCAGTATGGCCGGGATCTGACGGATTGTTTTCATGGGCAGGGTCGCCGAGCTCATCTCAGGCTTGCGCAGGTCCACTCCCTGCTTATTAGCCACCACTTCGAGTTCTTCCAGTTCCTGGGTTTCGGGCGATAGCTCGACATTGATCGTGACGTTCCGGTCAAGATTAACCAGCCTGCTCTCGTCTTTATAACTGATGTACCCAAACCGGAGTTCATATTCTCCGGGCTCGAGACTCAGGGAGTAAAATCCGTAAGCGTTCGTAGCGGTCCCCACTGATTTGCCGGGAGTAAAAACAGTTGCTCCGATCAATGCTTCACCGTTTGAAACATCCTTCACGTAGCCACTTACTGTAAACCGTTTTTTTTCGACCGAGTCGGCCTGCATCCGGATCGCAGGCAAAAAAATCATCCAGAAGCATAAGAGCTTCATCATCATTGTTTGCATTTGTTTCCTGTTTTCTTGTTTTCTTGTTTTCGGCTGCGAAATTAGCTAAACCTGTCATATCCCTCCCCAAAAATCGGTGAATGGAGGATTTTTAGGGGTTATTCCCCTCTAAGACACGTCCAGACTGATCTACCCTGATGTCCTGTTTGATTTTTTTTTTCGGTTACATCGGAAGAGCGGCTTCCGGTATCCATCCGGCTGATTACTGCCGCCTGACAGATCGGTCTTCAATCCCCATTTTGCGATAAGTTTCCATTAATGCATCCTGGTCGTCGGTAATGATGAGGAGTTTATCATCTTCCTGCAAAGCCGTATTCCCTGTAGGTACAAAATATTTATCGCCGCGTTTCACCATCACGACCAGCGTCTTGTCGGGCAACGGGATATCCATCAGACGATTTCCATGAGCCAAAGTCTGAGCGATGACGCTTACTTCGGTCGTCACCGATTTAATATCGTCCGAAAACTCCAGGTCAAATTCTTTCAGTTTTTTGTATTCCCGGGGTTTATCTGCCAGTCCATGCCACGCAGCGAACCTGGTAAGGGTTGTTCCTTGTACCACCAGGGATACAAGTGTACAAAAAAACACGATGTTAAAAATAAACCTGGCGTGCGGCACCTGCTCTGCCAGGGGGATAATGGCAAAAATGATCGGAACGGCACCGCGCAGCCCGACCCATGAAATGAATGATTTTTCCCTGAACGACATTTTTCTGAACGGGAACAGACTGATAAATACGCTGGCCGGCCGGCTAATCACGATCATCGCGAAACTGATGATCAGCCCCGGGATAATCACCGGGAGCAACTCATGGGGGTTTACCAGCAATCCCAGCGTAAGAAACATCAGGATCTGGCTGAGCCAGGCCAGTCCGTCGAAAAACTTCATGGACGATCGTTTGTGCACAAATTTTGCGTTCCCGATCACCAGCCCGCCGATATAAACTGCCAGGTACCCGTTCCCCTGAATGAAATAGGTTAACGAAAAAATGAAAATACAGGAAGTAAGCACCAGAATAGGATAAAATGCCACATTATCGATCTTGATATGATTGATGATCCGGACAGTCAGCTTCCCCAGGAAGAATCCGGCAGCGCCACCAATGGCAAGCTGCATCAGAACTTTGACCCCGACCAACCAGTAATTAACCTCGCCACCCGTTTGGATAATTCCTATGAACGTAATGGTCAGCATGTAGGCCATTGGATCGTTACTCCCGCTCTCAAGCTCCAGTAACGGCCGCAGGTTCTTTTTCAGGTGAACTCCTTTGGAACGCAGGATGGCAAAAACGGAAGCGGAGTCGGTCGATGACATCGTTGCCGCCAGTAACAACGCTGAAAGAATTCCGACACCTTCGCTGATCCGGGCATCGGTAAGCCCTAAAACCAGCCAGATGATCAATCCCGTAAAAAGGGTGGTCAGCAACACGCCCAGCGTGGCTAGCACGACCCCCTGCGGAACAACGGGTCTGATATCGGCGATTTTCGTATCCATTCCACCCGAGAAAAGAATGAAGCAGAGCGCGACGGTCCCGATCGTTTGAGCTACCTGAAAATTTTCAAATTCAATCCCCAGACCATCGGTGCCCGACAGCATCCCGATCGCCAGGAATAATAATAATACAGGTACGCCAAATTGATAGCCGGCTTTCCCCGCCATGATGCTGACAAAAAAAAGGACTGACATTACCAGTAAAACCAGCTCGACCGTTACTTCCATTTAGTTTAATTAAATTCCTTATATGACCGGAGTCCAGACAGAACAGGGAAATCGTTCCAAATACTCCATTTGCAAATATAACGCTTTACGGCGTTATCATCAAAAAAGACTAACAACCCGGGATCTTTCAAAGTTTACGTAACACACGGGATCCGCTCAAAAAAAGGGAAGAAATCCGCCGATCTCTTCCCTTTCCTCCTTCCGCAGTCCAATTACCTTTATCAGGTTAGCCTGAAAACCGGTAACCTGATTCTCTGTCAGGACATACTATGTTGACAATTCCAAAAAAATGCGCTTGACTTCTACGTTTTCATGGGGAACACAATAATACGGACACTTTATTAGTGCCTGTACACCTTCAGGATAACTTACCTTTTGGCATTTTTTGAACTGTCAGTCCGTCGAACCAGGGTTCACCATCCCCAGCAGAAAGAAAAGTCAACGGTTCGCCTCTTCCGGCATCAATCATCCAATTCTTCATTTTTTACAGGCTCACCTTCCCAATACCAAAATCCATCTTTCTGTTCGAGAATACGGTGCGCACTTCCGGGGGCGAGTGGAAGATTTACGTCGGGCAACCATTTTTTCAGGTCACGGATTACATCTTCTGATTTCGGATCAGCAGCCACGTTAATCCATTCGTTTGGATCCTTTTGTACGTTATAAAGCTCCTGTGAACCATCGGCATACTGAATAAAGCGCCATTTATCGGTAACAACAGCATGATTGTTTTGATTCGCTGTTGTGATAGCAGGCCAGGGCCGTTTTGCTTTTGAATACCTCAATTGTGGCTTCAGACTATGCCCCTCCAGCCCTGATTGTGAAAGAGTTCCGCATAAATCAATCAATGTAGGGTAAATATCAAGCAGTTCGACCGGTTGTGAACAACGTCCGCCAACGGTCACCCCTGGTCCGGCAAAAATCAGTGGAACATGCGTTGATGGTTTCCAAAGTGAGTTTTTACCGGTAATATCCTTTTCACCCAGATGATATCCATTGTCCGACCAAAGCACGATAATCGTATTTGAGGCTTCACCGGAAGCTTCCAGCGCTTCCAATAATCGTCCGATCTGACTGTCCATAAAGGTAGTACAGGCCAAATATGAACGTATAAGATTATGCCATTGGTTTGTTTCCTTCAGCCACGAAAGTCTTGGTTCCGGCAAGTTCCAATGCAAATACCAGGAAAAAAAAGGTATATCATCGCGGTCTTGAGCCAAATAACATGGTAATTTTATTTGACTTTCTGAAGGATATCGATCAAACCATTTCTGCGATGCAAAACAGGGGACGTGTGGCAACCTGAACCCAACTGCCAAAAAAAACGGTTTGTCCTTCGGTCTGGACTGTAATTGTGCTATGGCATTATCAGCCGTTTTCCAATCAGCCTGATCGTGGTCGTTTTCAGGGTAGACACCCCAGTCCATTGCACTGATTTTACTGGGAGTTTGAATAAACTTCTTTTCAGGGATTGGCATTCCCGGTGCCGGACCCCATACATCAAACTCGCTTTTCTGAAGCTCTTTGGGAATTGAGCCATCATGAAATATTTTGCCAAAACCAGCGGTAAAATAGCCCTGTTTTCTGAAATATTGAGGCAGTGAAACACAGTACCGGGTAGCCTCCACAGCCCGGATACCTGGCATTAATCCGTAGATTCCGGTGCTCGACGGACGTTTACCAATGAGTACACTGGCACGCGAAGGATTACAAAGAGGCGCCTGAGCATGCGCATTCTCAAAAACGGTTCCACGTGCAGCCAGTCGGTCTATGTTGGGAGTAATCGCCTGGGAATGGCCTCCCAAACAGCCAACCCAGTCATTTAAATCATCAATCGCTATAAAAAGAACATTGGGTTTGACTGTTCGAACAGAAGGCATCGTTGAACT
The DNA here is from genome assembly GCA_964584045.1 of uncultured Prolixibacteraceae bacterium. GTDB lineage: Bacteria > Bacteroidota > Bacteroidia > Bacteroidales > Prolixibacteraceae > JBCFBK01. Next base: position 5,294 of record CAZOYZ010000226.1, read on the forward strand.
AGTTCCCCCTGCCGAAATAGCGCCGCTCAGTAAGGAAGCAGACAATGCCATCCCTGGCAAAACAGAAAACAAACAATTGGCTTTCATTGTACTACATTTTATTTCTAAAATATTCACCGGGTCTTGAGCCTTTTAATATACTAATCTTTAAATTACCCGGTGCGTTTCTTCCCCATCTTCGTTTGTTCAGGCATTATTTCAATTCGATATGATACTTCCCGCTTCCCAATTGTCCTAAAAGGTAAAACTCAGGGAAACGTATATCTTTTTTTAATTTATCAAATCCCATGTTTTTACCATTCATGATTACACTGCCAAAGTTATTCCCGTTTGGGAGGTAAATGGTACCAGTCGTGTTGGCGGGGATAAATATTTCCCAATAAAAAGAGCCATTCTTGTGTGACCACTTACTTTCAATCTTTCCGTAGGGTGATTCATAGAAAACATTGGCAAATTGAAGGAATTTTGTGAAATATGGACGAAAGATCGTGTTTTTAAATCCAGGAGTATCTTCATCCGGATGTATACCTCCAATTCCCCTGAAAAACCATTCATCATAGCTCGCATTCATGGGATGGTTGTGCGAACTTTCCCTGGCTATTTCTGATGAACCAAAGTCATCAACAGGAAGTATCTCCCACAGCGTTGTCGCATGATAGCGTTCCCACATGGTCATAAAACTTGGCTCATCTTTTTTGGTAAGAAGCAAATAGGCAAGATCTTCTGCTCCATTCTCTGCCAGGGCAGGGAAAATACGGCCCAGACCAAAGATACCGGTTTTAATAATGCTACTGTCTTTCTCTGTAATATTCCTTTTGAGCGACTTCACGACTTCAGTTGCCCTTCCATCAGGAACCAAACCCAGTTGGAGAGCCATCACATTGGCAGTTTGTCCCCCATAGGAAGCTTTTTCATGGTTAAAAAAATTATTATTAAATGCTTGATGTACCTTGTTCAAACGGTTGGCATAGTGTGCCGCATCAGTATCGTATTTCAGTAATCGGGCCGTTTTAGTTATTAACAAAAGATCGAGATAATGAAAAGCTGTTGAACTAAGGGGAACCGGACAGTCAATTTTTTCATTTCCTCCAGGAGGGCACCAGTCGCCCAAGCCATGGTTGACAATGTAATTGGGAAATTTACCAGAGATATAATCTACCCATTTTTTCATATCAGGATAAAACTCAAACAGGATATTAAGCTCACCATAGTATTGGTAAAGCTGCCAGGGAATCTGGACAACCGCTGTCCCCCAATCCGGAGAAGCAATGCCACTGGTGCGTTTGCCAGGGACGATCATCGTAGGGATCCCATCTGGTTTGTTCACAATACTGCGAACTTGAAAACTTTCCCCAAAATAGAGCTCCCTTTTCTCTTCACGTCCCGACGACCGCATATCAAACAGATATTTGGTCATGAACTGACGGGCATCGAAGTTCAGGATTAGCGACTTTAACAAAGTATGCGCGTCGCCAGTCCAGCCACACCTTTCACGGTGCGGGCAGTCGGTGGGTATGCTATTCACATTGCTTTTGATCGTCCACAAAGCCAGATCGTGCAATTTGTTGATTATTGTGTCAGAGCAATGAAAACTCCCGGCATTTCTCATTGAATTGCAAACCACAACGCCGGTAAGCAAATCGGGAGAAGGTTCCGATTCAAGACCGGTGACCTCTATAAACCGAAAACCATGGTAGGTAAATCTGGGCTCCCAAGTCTCTTCCCCCTTTCCTTTACAGATATATTGGTCGGTCTGTACAACTTTGGTTGCAAAAACCCCGGTTGAGGCTGGATCAATATTGTTATTCCGGTCGATTTCTTCTGAAAAACGAAGTGTTATTTTCTGCTCCTTTCTGCCCTTAATTTTCAGGCGAACCCACCCGGCAAAATTTTGTCCCATATCAAAAATCCAGGTTTTCTCTGCTGATTTCAAAATCCGTTTGGTATCAATGGTACCCATTTTACGGATAGGTTCAATAGTCTGCAGAAAAAGTTGTGTAGGATGGCTTGCAGCTAATCTTACCGATTTCCAATCCGTTTCATCGCATGCTACCGATTGCCATCCAGCTATTTCCTTATTAGCATCGTAAATTTCGCCAGCATAAATGTTGGTTGACATAACCGGACCTTCCCTCCATTTCCATGAATCATCAGTGCCTATTGAAACCGATTCCCCGGTTTTATAGTGAATGATCAACTGGGCTATCACCACAGGCTGACCATAGGCCATTTTAGCATTCCAGACCTGATATTGGTTGTACCAGCCATTGCCAAGCATAATTCCCAGTGCATTTTTCTTTTTCAGTTTTCTGACAGGGATGTCATATTGCGAATAAAAAGCATAATCGTCGTAGTTGCTTTGTGCCGGTTCAAGCACCCGGTCTCCAATTTTTTCACCGTTCAGGCTTGCCTCATAATAACCGAGCCCGCAGATATAAAACCTGGCTGATGAAATTTTTTCAACATTCTTTATACTAAATGATTTTCGAATTAAAGGCATTGGCGCATCTTTTTCATAATCATAAGTAATCCAATTGCCCTTCCAATCTTCAGGATAAGAAATGGGGATAATGAAACGCTGATGATCGCTCGAAACAGAACTTCTTCCGCCTTTTGTCCAGACTTTCACTTTCCAGAAATACTCCTTCCCCCGACTCAATGGTTTTCCTTTGTAAGGAACAAACAATTGTTTATCTGATTCTACTTTTCCGCTATCCCATAAATCTCCGATACCCTTTTTCAGAATATCCCCGGATGAAGCAACAATCAACTGATAGGTACATTGCTTCCAATCATTTTCATTGGTCTTAATTTTCCAGGAAAAGCTTGCCTGATGTACTTTCGCCAGACCGTCAGACTGATCAAAAGAAAGATCATAAATTTGAAAGTCAGAACCTTTGCTCCTGCATGAATAAAGTATTATTATCGAAAATATTAGAGCTACATACCTTTTTTGAAAGAAACTCATAATCTATTTTTATATATCAATATGAACGAACTATTCGTGAACCATAAATTTTACTATTTCTGCTCCAGTATTATTTCTTCGCCGGGTTTAGTATCTTTTTCGAATACTTCCTCTGAAAAA
>CAZOYZ010000227.1:0-8369 GCA_964584045.1 uncultured Prolixibacteraceae bacterium
CGTCAGTGACACTTCGTCAAAGCCAACGGGGACATCCAAAATAATTTCCGCCAGCTTTTTGGAAATCCGTACCTGATCTTCAAACAGGATCAGATTCTCCTTCTGCTTTCCCTTTAACTCGCCGATATGTGCATACACGCCCTCCACCGATTTGTAATCGGCAATGAGTTTCATGGCATTCTTCGGCCCGATCCCCGGGCATCCGGGAATGTTATCGGAAGTATCACCCATCAGGGCCAGGATGTCGATCACCTGGCGGGGTGTGTCAATCCCAAAATTCTCGCAAACCTCCCTGATCCCCCAGACCTCATGATCGTTTGTTCCGCGGCCGGGCTTGTACATGAAAATATTTTCCGAAACCAGTTGCGCATAATCCTTATCAGGCGTCATCATATAAACCTGGTATCCGGTTTGCTCCGCTTTTTTCGCCAGCGTGCCGATCACGTCATCCGCCTCAAAACCAGACATTTCCAGAATGGGGATCCGGTAAGCTTCAATGATCCTTCTGATCCAGGGGATCGCTTTCTGCAGATCTTCAGGCATCACTTCCCGGGTAGCCTTATATGCAGGATACATCTCGTGTCTGAACGTGGGTGCGTTGACGTCAAAAACGACAGCCACATGAGTGGGCTTTTCCTCAGAAAGCAGTAGTTCGAGTGTATTGGTAAACCCAAGCATCGCCGAGGTGTTCAACCCTTTGGAACTATACCTGGGGTTCTTGATAAAGGCAAAATAGGAACGGTACATCAATGCATAGGCATCGAGCAGAAAAAGCCTGTTATTCTGATCTTTTTTCTCAGACATATCTTAAGAATCATTCCTCACACGTGCAACGCTGCAAACAATCGATAATCTGGCTCAGTACATGATGCTTCAGGTAATAGTACGTGTTCTTGCCTTCACGGCGGGAACAAAGAACACCCTTATCTTTCAGGATCCCCAAATGATGGGATGTTGTGGATTGTTCGATCCCCAGATACTCATGTATTTCCGTGACAGTCAGCTTTTTGCCCCCTTCCAGCTGCTTCAGGATCGCGATACGCATAGGATGGGCAATGGCCTTCAACATATTGGCGGCCATATCCAGACGGGCTGCATCCAGTTCCATTACTTCTATCATACTGTGAAATCAATATAAATGCAAATATATAAATATTTAATTTTTTCTAAAAGAAAAATTTATACAACCTAAAAGTACGCAATTCCCGAAACTACACCCACGCTACTCATTTTATTTGTTATTTTTGAGGACTTCAAATGTGAAAGCATGGTTTCACTCGATATGATCAGAGCGCCTATTAAGCATGAGTTGGATGAGTTCGAGCACTATTTCAGAACGACCATTCAAAGTGACATCCCTCTGCTTTCGACCATTATCAATTATATTCTCCGAAGGAAGGGAAAGCACCTGCGTCCGATGTTTGTATTTCTGGCGGCCAAGATGAACGGCGATTTCAATGAATCCACTTACATGGCTGCCTCTTCTGTGGAGCTTTTGCATACGGCGACCCTGGTACATGACGATGTGGTGGACGAATCGTATGAAAGAAGAGGGAGTTTTTCGATCAACGCCCTGTGGAAGAATAAACTTGCTGTGCTGGTTGGGGATTATATTCTGGCGAAGGGGTTGCTGTTGAATGTGAACCATGAAAATTACCAGTTTTTACAGCTGATCGGCCGCTCTGTAAAAGACATGAGTGAAGGGGAAATCATCCAAATGCGAAAAAGCCTGAAGCCGGATATTAATTACGAGTCGTATTTTGAGATCATCCGGAAAAAGACGGCTTCGCTGATTGCCGCAAGCATGGCCATTGGTGCCGCTTCGGTCACCACCGACAAGGAGATCATCGAGCGGATGTTCGGGATTGGGATTGACGTGGGGATTGCTTTCCAGATCAAAGATGATATTTTCGATTACCAGCCCAAAGGAATTCTTGGTAAACCGACGGGTAATGATTTACGCGAAAGAAAGATCACGCTTCCCCTTCTCCACGCGTTGAGCAACGCGCCCGAGAAGGAACGTCGCCGGATTTTGCAGGAAGTACGCCGTAAAAATAAAAGTTCAGCAAAAGTGCAGGAACTGGTCGACTTCGTTACCGCGAAAGGTGGTTTGATCGCGGCGGGTGAACAGATGAACCATTATCGCGACCAGGCCATTTCCCGGCTGCTCGAATTCCCCCAAACCCCCGCACGTGACGCCCTTGTTGAGCTGGTCAATTACGTGACCACCCGGGAAAAATAAGATTTAGAAATGTCATTCAAAAGAATTAAATTTGTTCTGATTCAACTAATTTTCTAAACTATGGCTTTCGTAATTATTCTATTAATCATTTTTCTGATCGCTGTTTGGGTGATCGGGATCTATAACCGTCTGGTACGGCTGCGGAACAGACGCCAGAATGCTTTCGCTGATATTGATGTTCAACTCCGTCAGCGACATGATCTGATACCCCAGATCGTTGAAACTGTGAAAGGTTATGCCACACACGAACGGGAACTCCTGACCAAAATTACAGAAGCAAGGAGTTCCGCGATGAGCGCCACGACAATCGACGAGAAAATCAAAACAGAAACACAATTGTCTGCAGCGTTGCAAGGTTTAAAAGTTGCCGTTGAAGCATACCCCAACCTGAAGGCAAACGAAAACTTCATGCAATTGCAGGAGGAGCTAAGTGATATTGAAAACAAACTGGCCGCCGCCCGCAGATTTTTCAATGCAGCAACAACAGAATATAATACCGGTATCGAGACCTTCCCGGCGAATCTGGTCGCCAACAGTTTCGGGTTCAGACGTGAAACGATGTTTGATCTTGGCGAAAGGCGTGTGGAAATGGAAGAACCACCAAAAATCAGCTTTAGTGAATGACCTACATTGGGATACAATCGCAGATATGGCGGAATAATACCAGAAGCATCCTCCTGATGATCGCTTTCCCGTTGGTCCTGCTGGGAATGGTGTATGCATTTTTATATTTTAACGGTCAGTATTTCAATGACCAGAACCAGGATATTCCCACAGTTAACAGGACTTTCGCGAATGCCATCCCGTTCGTATTGACCGGGGTGGGTATCTGGTTCCTGATCGCATGGATGTTCCATACTTCGCTTATTCAACGTGCCACAGGTGCCAAACCCCTGGAACGGAAAGAGAACAAGAGGGTCTACAATCTCGTGGAAAATCTTTGCATACAAGCCGGGATGAAAACTCCAAAAATCAACGTCATCGAGGATAATTCCCTGAATGCCTTCGCCAGCGGCATAAATGAGAAGTCCTATACGGTAAGCCTTTCCAGAGGGATTATTGACAAACTGGATGATGAGGAGTTGGAAGGGGTGATTGCCCACGAACTTTCACACATCCGAAACCGTGATGTAAGGCTGCTGATTGTCTCCATCATCTTTGTAGGGATCTTTGCCTTTATCGCCGAAATGGCTTTCAGAAGTCTTCGTTTCGGTACGGTTTCCAGACGGGGCGGCAAAAACGGTGGCCCGGTCATATTAATTGCCATCCTGATATCGGCTATTTGTTATTTTATCGCGATCCTGTTGCGGTTCGGCATCTCACGTTCGCGCGAATATCTGGCCGACGCAGGCGCCGCCGATATGACCAGGAAACCGTATGCCCTGGCCAGCGCTCTTCGAAAAATCGATCAGGATCCTTATATCGAAGCCGTTAAAAGTCGTGATGTCGCTCAGCTTTTTATTGACAATCCTTCCCATAAGGAGAAAAAATTTTCACTCAACAACCTTTTTGCGACCCACCCGCCCATTAAAAAACGGATCGAACTGCTTGAACAGTTCGCCTGATCCGCTTCGGGGGCAAAGAGCATAGCGCATGGGGCTGGTCTGTTCAGGTGATCTGAAAAAGGATCAATGCGAATTTACTTCATCATAAAGCACCTGAAGGATATTGGTCCGTACATTTAATTCTCCCAGTTTGTTATTCTCACGGGTTGGACAAACCCTGTTACTGAGGAAAATATAGGTAAGCTGGTATACCGGATCCATCCAGACAAATGTCCCGGTAAAGCCGGAATGCCCAAAGCTTTCAGGACTGGCTCCGGGACAGGGATAGCTTTTTTTTGGATCAACTTCAGCATTGTTGATCAGGGGCTTGTCAAAGATCAACCCTCTGCGGTTATTGTTTTGCGGGAACTGAACGCGGGTGAATTCCTTCATGGCGGCTTCGCTGACATAGTGCTTCCCTCCGTAAGTCCCCATCTGCAGATAGAGCTGCATCAGCTTGCCGAGATCATTGGCCGAAGCAAAAAGGCCCGCATTGCCGGAAACTCCTCCCAAAACAGCAGCCGACTCATCATGGACAGTGCCCTGAATAAGCTGATGGCGGTAATACTGATCATTCTCTGTCGGAACGATCCGGTCGCGCGGGAACCGGTCCAACGGATTGTATGTTAACTCCCATGCGCCCAGGGGACGGTAGAACTGATCTTCCACATATTTTCTGAAATCAGTCCCTGAAATATGTTCTACTAACTGGGGGGTAATGACTAAAGGCAAATCACTATACACATACTGCCCCCTGGCTTTCAGGGGAGTTTTCCTGATCTCCCGGTTCACCTTTTTTTGGAACCGGTCAGCCAGATACATGCCAGGCGCCACACACAGCGTGTGTTTTTCGTCGGGTTGAGGCCTGTACCAACGTGATGACAGGCGGCCATCTTTCAGCGTTTCCTTCCAGAATCCGATGAAAGGCACCAACCCGGATTGATGGGCATAAAGTTCCCGCACGGTAATGTCCTCTTTATCGGACCAGTGGAAAAGCCGCTTTTTCCAATCCGGGAAATAGGCGGAGACCGGCTGATCGGGATCGATCTTTCCTTCATCGTACAGTTTCAGGACCCCGGGCAATCCTCCGGCGACCTTCGTCACCGAAGCAAGATCGTACAAATCATCGGTCCGGCATCGAATACGCTGATCAAATGTGTGATAGCCGTAAGCCTTTTGGAAAATGACCTTCCCGTCCTTTGCGACAAACACATTGCAGCCCGGAATCGCTTTTTGGGAAAGTGCATCTTCCACGATGGAATCGATCCGGGTTGTCAGCCTGCATGAATTCATTCCCGCATCCTCGGGGATCGTGTATTTCAGGCGTATCGCCTTTTCGACAGATAATCCGTCACCTGCCAAATAATGCGGCGGTATGCTGACAGGCAACTTACCGGAAACCCCGATACCGCCAAATACGAGTTGAGCCGCCAACTCCTGTACCAGTTGATCATTCCGGTAAGCCATGACCAACCCTGCGGGTCTCCTGAAATCGTGAACTTCAGCCAGAGCATACGGATCCGAGAAAAACACCCCGATTGCAGTTTTTTCAGATGCCAGGTAGTTGAGCAGCTTCCCGGGCCTGCCGGTCATCCCGTACGCCGTCTCCGGCTTCCCCTGCCCCAAATTGCCGGCCTGCGCGGACCGGCAGGCTTTACTTTCATCCGGATGAAACCCGGCAATGACCAGATTGTATTCTTTCAGGTGATCCTTCAGCTCGCCAAGCTCCTCGTCTGAAAAGTTCTCCGGAAGATGATAGTTCACAGTTCTCGTATAATTTGCCAGCATTTGTTGAAACGGCGTTAACGAATCGCTGCCGACGGAAAGACATGCGATCTTTAAGGTATCCAGTCTCATCAGCGGAATGATCTGCTTTCGGTTTTCAAGCAAGGTCAGTGAAGCTTCGATCATTTTCCGTTTTGCCAACTCCGGGTGCTTCCCCGGATCAAAGCCGGTGTGCCCCCTACTGAAAGCAGCAGTCAGAAGAAACACGGAGAATAAACAGAATCTTTTCATCGTTCACCTGTTTACTTTTTTCGTAAATAATAACAATCCGGCAAACGTGATCAGCCCATTTAACAACAGCAATTCAAATCCAAACTCGTACCCCCCTAACCAGGCTTTTGAATTGATGCTGATCACATAGCTTAATACCGGCGAAAGCAGACACACATATGGCACCACGCGATCCTTCACCTGCTTTTTCATCAGAATGCCAAATGCAAAAAGTCCGAGTAACGGACCGTATGTATAGCCGGCAACCCGGAATACTGCCGTAACAACACTATCATTGTTGATCATCCTGAACAGAACAATGACCAGGAACATCAGGACGGTGAACCCGATATGTACCTTAAAACGGGTTGACTGGTTATTCGGAGAATCAGGTTTCAGGTTTAAAAGATCGATGCAAAAGGATGTGGTCAAGGCTGTCAGGGCCGAATCAGCACTGGAATAAGCAGCCGACAGGATCCCAAGGAGGAACAGGGCGCCCGCTAAAACTCCAAAATGCCGGATCGCCAGCAGGGGAAAAAGATCATCGCTCCGTTCAGGCAGCGCAATTCCCTTCTGCTGCGCGAAATAATAAAGCATGACGCCAAGGCACAGGAAAAAAAGATTGGCTATGATAAAGGCAAAACTGAACCAGAAGATATTCTTTTGCGCATCCCTTCTGGTTTTACAGGTCAGGTTCTTTTGCATCATGTTTTGATCCAGGCCGTTCAGCACAATGACGATCCCAAGTCCGGCGGCAAACTGTTTAAAGAAATTGGTTTTCGATTGCCAGTCCCAATCAAATATCCGGCTGAAAGGATGATTGCTGATCGCGGAAACCATCCCTCCAAAATCCATATTCAACTGACTGGAAATGACCCAGATGATTACACCTACAGTTCCGATGATCAGAAGCGTTTGCAGGGAATCCGTCCACACCACGGTCTTGATCCCGGCTTTGAACGTGTATGTCCAGATCAGTGCCAGGGTCAGCATCACCGTCACCCAAAAAGGAATTCCCAATGCATCAAAAAAAGCGATCTGTAAAACACCGGCTGCCAGATACAGCCGGAACGATGCGCCGATCGTTTGCGAAACCAGAAAAAAGAACGCTCCTGTTTTATAGGAACGAATGCCAAACCGCTGATCCAGGTAGGTATAAATGGAAACCAGGTTCAACCGGTAATATAAAGGGATCAGTACCAGGGCAATGATCCAGTACCCGATAAAATTTCCGAACAGAAACTGCAGATAAGTCCACGCCGAATTCCCGACCTCTCCGGGAACAGATATGAATGTGACACCGGAAATCGTCGAGCCGATCATGCCGAAGGCTACCAGATACCAGGGAGAACGCCTGTTCCCGGTAAAAAAGGTCTCATCGTCGGCGTCCCTGGACGAAAAATAAGAGACACCCAGGAGGATTGCAAAAAAGAAAAAGATAATCACGAAGATCAGCAAGGTGCTCATGAAGAAACACGATTAAGTGGTTATACCGGCAAAAATACAGATTGCCCCGCTTCTACCCGCACTCCGCGGATCAAATTTATTTAGTGACATGATTTCTTTATCTTTGCTCCGTAAAACGAGTATATCGCTGCAAACACGAAAATGAAGGTGAAATTAATTGCAGACAGCGGTTCCACGAAGGCTGATTGGAGACTGATCAGTGAAGGATCAGAAATTGATTCATTCCGGACCAAGGGGATGAATCCGTATTTCTGCACCGGGGAAGACATCTGCTCGGAACTTTCGGAAAAAATCAGGCCAAAATCAGGCTGTGAAGTGGAAGCTGTCTTTTTTTACGGAGCTGGAATCACTGATCGGAACAATATTGTGAACGATACCCTTTCGGGATTGTTCCCGGGCGCAAGGGTTGAAACCCATTCCGATGTTCTAGGCGCCTCCCGTGCCTTGTTTGGCCGCCGGGCCGGTATTGCCTGTACGCTGGGTACCGGATCGAATGCCTGTTATTACGACGGGACCCATGTGGCAGAAAAAGTACCTCCCCTCGGGTTCATCCTGGGGGATGAATGCAGCGGATCCGCATTCGGGAAGAAGCTTCTCAGCGATTACTTTAAACGGGTTATGCCCGTGCATGTACGTTCCCTGTTTGAGCAAAAGTTTTCTCCTATTCTGCCGGAAGTGCTCGGGCACGTTTACCGGGAAGAACGTCCAAATAAATATCTTGCCGGTTTTGCACCGTTCCTCTCTGCTTATATTCACGATCCTTATTGCCGCAGTCTCGTGCAGGGAAGTTTTAAGGAATTCTTTACCCGCAATGTCCTCACTCTTTCCGTGCCGTCAGATTATCCGATAGGATTTACAGGATCAGTGGCTTATTATTTCAGTGATATCGTGACCAGCCAGACAGAGTCGTTTGGATTCCACCGCCCGGTCATCCTGAAAGAACCCATTACCGGATTGGTCGAATATCATAAAAGTTAATTAACGCAACCACCCATGATCCCGACAAATATCACGGAAGCAGACTCCCTGTACGATGATCTGGAACAGATGACCGTCAGGCAACTGCTTGAAAACATCCATGAGGAAGATAAAAAGGTACTGCCGGCTGTCCACCGGGCAAT
>CAZOYZ010000228.1:0-8334 GCA_964584045.1 uncultured Prolixibacteraceae bacterium
GAGATTCCGGCAACGATATTCAAGTAGCGAAACCAATTTGAAAAGGTAAAAATCATGATCTTTTTTTAAGAAAATGATCTTATATGATTATATTTGTTCAATATAATCATAAGAATGCCGAAGATTTTTACCATGAACTCACCCTCTGTTTCGTACGTGATTGGTATTGATGTTGGGACTACCTCTGTCAAAGGGATTTTGATGAATCAGCAGGGGACAGTTGTTGAATCTGTCAAACAGGAATATGCGCTTGATACCGGCGCCGGAGGAATTTGCGAACTCGACGCAGAAGTATACTGGAACGTCACCTGCTGCATTATCAAAAAAATGCTTAAGAATCCGGAAGTTGATCCGGAAACGATAACAGGAATTGCTTTTTCCGGTCAGGGTGAAACATTTATCCCGGTTGGACCTGACGGGAAACCGTTGCGTAAAGCCATTGTCTGGCTGGATAACCGATCCGCGGAGGAAGCCGCTCAAATAAGGGATGAATTCGGATCTCAGCGGATTATGGACGTTACCGGCCAGCCGGAAGTATTGCCCATTTGGCCGGCCACCCGTATTCTTTGGTTAAGGAAAAACGAGCCGCAGTTATTTTATCGGGTTCACAAATACCTTTTGGTGGAGGATTTTCTGATGTTCCGGATGACAGGCAAATATTGCTCTGAACATTCGCTTGTTTCTTCCACATTGTATTTCGATATTTCAAGAAAGATATGGTGGAACGAAATGCTCGGCTATTTAGGTATCACAGAAGATCAATTGCCGCAATTATTCCCGTCCGGAAGAATAATGGGGAATCTCACTGCTGATGCTTCTCTGGCAACAGGCTTAAAACCAACAACAAAATGTGTTACCGGGGCGTATGATCATCCTGCGGGCGCCATAGGTTCCGGAAACATTCATCCAGGCGACGTGACCCTTACTATCGGGGCTTCAATGGCCATGTGCGTGGCCCTGGATAAACCGGTTTCCGATATGACGTTAAAACTGCCTTGCCAATGCCACGCCATTGACGGGCTGTACTTTCTCTTGCCTTACGGGCAAACCGCCGGCATGGTCCTAAAATGGTTTAAAGATGAGTTTTGCCGGCCGGAGATTGAGCAGGCAGATTCGGACGGGGGTGATCCCTACGACCTGGTTTTAAAACATGCAGAAAAGATCGCTCCCGGGGCCGAAGGGTTAATCATGTTACCTCATTTAATGGGGACAGGCTCCCCTGAGTTTAACCCGAAAGCCACAGGCGTTTTCGAAGGCGTAAAAATGGGGATGGGCAGGGGACATTTTATCAGGGCCATTATTGAATCGGTTTCGCTTATGGTTTATCATAATCTTGAAACCATGAAGAAACACGGGATCGTGATTAAAGTGATCCATGTTCTTGGAGGGGCTTCAAAAAGCAACTTATGGAACCAGATTTTGGCTGATGTAGCAGGCTTGCCTGTAGTCACATTGAAAAATGCTGAAACTTCGGTGACCGGGGCATGTTTGCTGGCAGGTGTGGGTACCGGGGTTTTCAAAGATATTGAAGCTGCCTGCAAAGCTTCTGTAAAAACCGGTGCTGTTTTTCTTCCTGATGATGAAAACCACAAGGTCTATCAGCAGGTGTATAAAAAGTATACGCAACTATATCAATTTCTTAAAGAGTTCTGGAATAACAGGTATGAATAAAACATTGAAGGGAATGGCAAAAATAAACGTGATCCTGACGGCGATGATTTTTATTTTCGGCTGTCAGTCAGAAATTCAAAAAGATCAGAAACTTAAGACGAGTAAAATGAACGTGATTGAGCTTATGAAAAAACGAATTCTTCTGGATTCGTCCGTCGTATTGTATAATAAGCCGGTAACCCTGGAAGAATTTGCAGGGAACTGGACGACTCACCACAGTGAATGGAACGTGGAAGATGGATGGCTGACCGGTGAAAACAAGGGAAACTGGCCGGGAATGGCTATCCTTAAGCAGGATTTTCCGGGTAATGTTTTGGTTGAATTTGAGGCGCAGACCATTTTACCTTCTTCCCACGACATCAACGTGATGTGGAACGGAGAGTGGCTCGGTGAGACTGATCAGCGGGGAATAGCTTACGTGGCCGGGTTACAGGGTTGGTGGACCGGTAAAGTGGGAATCGAAAAATCGAATGACTACAAATTTATGGTTGGCACCCCTTTGCTTAATTTTGTTCCGGGGAAAATATACAAAATTCAGGCAGGGAGCATTGACGGGCATTGTTTCATTCTGGCCGACGGGAAGTTGTTGCTGGAAGCAATTGATCCTGATCCGATTGACAACCGGAAATATACCAAGGTAGGATTTGAAGCCTATTGCAGCAAGATTAAGATACGCAACATTGTCATCCGGCAAATCAATTGGGAGCCTGTGGAGATGAAATATGAACCGGAATTTTAAGCAGCTGACTCGATACAGATTTCATCTTCCGGATGGTGTGAAGCGGTTTCGGAAGTCAATGGGGACGGAGTAAAAATGCCATGTCGTTTGTAGGGATAGTACGAATGACCGCTGGCGGCATTCGAATAATTTATTCCGGATTGCTTCACGGAATACAGCCTTTTTGGGGTAATTAGTCATAAAGCAACAGGGGAATGAGAAGATATCTTTTTTTGATGATTGTTTTTTGTTTTGCAGGACTTTTATTTTTCCCGGTAATGGCCGGCGTGGCGGGAGGCGAGGTGAAGATGCCCCGGAAGAACGCCGGTATTTCACCTGCCTGCAGTGGAAAATGGGAAATCAGAGAACAAGATGGTTTGATCACGATCCAGGCCGGGATCCTTAGACGGGAGCTGATCCTTTCCGATAGTCTGTTTGCATCTGCGGGCCTGTTTGTTGGTCGTGATAACCTGATTAATGCCCCGGCAGACGAACTGTCGGTCACCTTTTGGAAGGCTTTCCCAAATAAGAAGCCGGATGGCGTCGGGTATTCGGATCAGGGTGGCGTTGAGCAGACCGATGCCGTAAAAAATCAAACGGATGCCTTGTCGGTAGAAAAGAAGGAGTCCAACGGGACCGGCGATGTCAGGTGGGTGGATTCGCTGCGGGTAGATCAACCGGTCTTCCCGTCTGTGTTTAAAAAAAAGAGCTGCCGGATCTCCAAACCGGATAGCTGCACCACACGTTGTACCCTTGTTTTTTCGGCCGTTCACCCGCTTGAGGGAATTTTTGCCGAGCTCAACTACGAAATCTGTACCGGATATCCGGTTGTCCGGAAATGGGTCACATTCCGGAACCAGGGTGAGGAATGGATAAATATTTCTGACTTGATGCTGGAGAACTGGCATCCGGCGGCGAAATATATGCATACAATGATGCTGACGCCCGATTCGCGTGGCGTAGACCCCTCCATCCTGGCTTTCAGTGACTCTGCAAATTCACAGGGGGTGATTGCCGCCAGCGAAATCCCTTCCCGGCTCCGGCATCTGGCGTCTGACGGAAGCAGCGGTTACGACCGCGATCTTTTTGAATGGGTGATCGGCCCGGGCGAGACCTTCGAATCAGAACCGGTTTTTCTGTATGCCTTTTCCGGGAAAAGCTATCCGACCATTTCTGCAGTTTCGACAGCGCTCGACCGTTGCGTGGAGACTGACTTTAAAGACTTTTTAAACAAACGGATACTGAGGCCTGTCAATCCAGGCAAACGCATTGAACCGGTATTTTGTACCTGGACAAATTACAGCGCCGCCATCAACGATTTCAACATGCGTGTTGCCGCAGATATTGCTTCTGAGATCGGTTTCCGGTGCTTTCAGCTGGATGCCGGCTGGTCGGATACCGGACCTGGTGCCGGCTGGGCTGTTTCAACCCCTGTCCCCAACAGGAATTTCCCTGATTTAAAAGGATTGAGTGCGTACATCCGGTCAAAGGGAATGGAGACCGGCTTGTGGTACTCCGATTTTATCAGTGAAAAAGAATATGGAAAGCCGGATAGCGGACCCGGATTGTTCAGCCTCCCGCTCATTCGCCGCACCGGCGGTTTGGGTTTGAGCATGTGCTACCGCGAATCGCGTGAAAAGTATATCAGCGATCTGGTTTATCTTCATCACACTTTTCAGGCCGGCTATTTCAAGCAGGATCTGAGCAACGTTTGTTACGGAGATATTGCACAGGGTCATGAGAGCCGGACGCTCCGGGAGTCATACCTTCGCGGGCTGAGAGGGCTTTTTGAGGTACAGGATGAAATCCATCGCCGTGCCCCTGATGCATGGCTTCAGCTCTCGCACGAAATTTACTGGGAAACCCCGGGCCCGGAAGCTGACGTGGCGGTACTGAAACATGCAGATTCCTATCATTCGGCACCAAACGAGTACTGGGGTGCCGGGAACCGGAGCAAACTGGTTTCATCCGGATGGACCTATAACGTTGACAGCCTGAAACAAAAATTGATGCAGGGCGCCTTCCGTGCGCGTGAGCTTTTATACAGGCACCGGGGACTGCCTCTTGAACGGATTGAAGTATTCGGGGCGGTAACGACAAACTTCCGCGGAAGCCTTACTCCCCTGATACAGGACAGGCAAGTCTGCAGTTGGCTAACGGGAGCGCCGCTCTCGTTTTCAGGCGACCTGACTTCGCTCAGTCCGGAAAACATCGGGAGATACCGCGTTCTGTTCAGCATGCTGCAAAATCTTGAGCAGAAGTATGGGATTTATTCCTGCTATCAGTACAGTGGCGTACCTGCCCCGACCGACGAAGACTGGCACTGGTGGGGAAAACTTAACAGCGAAGGACTGGGGGCTGTGGTCATTTTAAGGGGCGGCGCAGGTGATCCGGAACGGAAAATCAATATTCCATGGGTAAATTCGCGGGAAACGTATCACCTGAAAGCACTGCTTTCGGGAAAGGATCTGGGGCGGTTCTCCGGGAAACAGCTTCAGAAGGGAGATCTGAAAATTTCGCTGGACCCGTACAGTCAGGAGATCATTGAAATATCCACATTTCACCATTACGAGCGAAGCAGAATCGACGATTTTTAATAAATTTACAGAACTAAATCGATTAAGCCTAAATGATGAAACAAATTGTGATTACGTTGTGCGGCGTTTTTCTTTTCTTATCTGCCTGCACACAGAAAGAAGACCTGCAGGTCACCGGCCTTCGTTGTGAAAATCTTGAAAATCCCATGGGCATCGGATCGTCCACTCCGCGTTTTAGCTGGAAGGTGATGAGCGGTAAGAACGGAACGGAGCAAAAAGCCTGGCAGCTGCTTGTGGCCAGCGATCCTTCGCTGCTTTCTGAAGGGAAGGCTGACCTCTGGGATTCCGGAAAAATCAATTCTGCTTCACAGGTGCTGGTGCCTTACGGGGGCGAACAATTGCCGGCCGGGTCAGTAGCCTGTTGGAAAGTGAGAATATGGGACGAAGCAGGTGATGCTTCAGCATGGAGCCCTGTCGCAAACTTCAGTGTGGGATTGCTGACCCCTGACGACTGGCATGCTTCTTACATCGGTTTTTCTTCCGAAGCGGGTTATACAGAATGTCCGCAGTTGATGAAATCATTCAAACTGGATGAACCGGGCGCCGGAATGTTGTTGTATGTCAATTCGCTCGGATATCATGAGGTATATGTCAACGGCGTAAAGGCGGGAGAAGGTGTACTGTCACCTGCAGTTTCCCAGTTTAATAAGCGCTCGCAGGTCATTACTTATGATGTAACGTCTTTGGTTAAAAAGGGTAAAAATGATCTGATGCTCTGGTTGGGTAGCGGTTGGTATACAGAAGGACTGCCCGGTGTCGTCAATAACGGGCCGCTGGTGAAGGCGCAGCTTGAAAAAAGCGCTGAGAGGCGCAGGGAAGTGGTGCTGGTGACCGATTCGACCTGGCTGGGAAGGAAAAGCAGCTATACCCGGCATGGTAACTGGCGGGCTCATCAGTTTGGCGGTGAGACCGTAAATGGTTTGCTGGTGCAAAATGACCTCAGACCGGACGAAGGCGCCTGGAGCCCGGTTACAGTCGTTTCTGTCCCTGATCATGAGGTAAGCCCGCAGCCAGTTGAGCTGAACCGCATTACGGAAACGATCAGGCCTGCTGAGATCAGTGAATTGGCGAAAGATACTTTTTTGATCGACATGGGCAAAAGCCTGACCGGCTGGACGGAGATCCATTTTTCCGGTTTGCAGCAGGGGCAGGAAGTGATCATTGAATATTCCGATCACCTGGATGAAAACGGAAAGTTTGTGGATCAAAAACAAATGGACCGTTATATTGCCGCAGGTAAAGGCTCTGAAATCTTTAAGAATAAATTTAATTACCATGGATACAGGTTCATCCGGATCTCGAATTTACCGGAAAAACCTGCCGCAGAATCGGTCAAAGCTTACCTGATCCATACCGGTTATGAGCTGGCTTCGGGATTCCAGTGCTCTGATCCGGAACTGAACAGGATCCACGACATGATCTTTTATACCCTGCGTTGCCTTAGTGTCGGCGGCGACCTGGTCGATTGTCCCCAGATCGAGCGGTTGGGATATGGCGGCGACGGCAATGCTTCGACGGTCACCGCACAAACCATGTTCAATCTGGGCCCGTTATATGCCAACTGGCTTCAGGCGTGGGCCGATTGTATCCGCGAAGACGGCGGTATGCCGCATACGGCCCCCAATCCGTATTCTGCAGGAGGTGGCCCTTACTGGTGCGGCTTTATCATCACCGCCTCCTGGAATACCTATCGCCATTATGGGGATTCGCTGATCCTTCAGAAATATTACCCGGTGATGCAGAAATGGCTGGGATACGTGGATCACTATTCGCCCAAAGGGTTGCTGACTCCCTGGCCTGATACCGATTACCGGAACTGGTACCTGGGCGACTGGGCCACACCGTCCGGCGTGGATCAGAAAGCAGAAGCCTCTGTAGCCCTGGTTAACAATTGTTTTATCACGATTTGCTATGATGATATGGCAAAAATCGCAAAGGTGTTGGGGAAAACAGATGATGCTGCAAGCTATTCCGCAAAGAGAGATAAGCTGAGGGAACTGATCCGGGAGACCTGTTTTGATGCGGCGAAAAATTCTTATGGCACCGGTACGCAGATCGACCTCGCCTATCCTATGCTGGCCGGCGTTGTCCCGGAAGATCTTAGAATGGCCGTTACGCAAAGCCTCATTCACGAGACAGAAGTCAACCGCAACGGTCATCTCGCGACAGGCCTGGTGGGTATCCCGGTACTGACGGAATGGGCGGTTGAAAATCAGGCGGTCGATCTGATGTATTCGATGCTTAAAAAGAAAGATTATCCGGGTTACCTGTATATGATCGAAAACGGGGCTACGACGACCTGGGAGCACTGGAATGGCGCCCGGAGCCGTATCCACAACTGCTATAACGGGATCGGCTCCTGGTTTTACCAGGCAATTGGCGGAATCCGGCAGGCTGAGGATGGTACCGCTTACCGGAAAGTAATCATCCAACCCCAGGTTCCGAAGGGAGTTACCTGGGCCAAAACCTATAAGGAAACGCCTTATGGTACATTGGCAGTAAATTGGGAACTGAGCGAAGAAACCATGCAACTCCGGCTGAATATCCCTGTGGGGACGGAAGCGGCTTTGGTCATTCCTGCAGGCGTGAAAAACTATACGATGGAAGGAAAAGAGTACGCGCAGGACGGAGACCGGCCGACCATGGTGACGTTGAAAAGCGGAACGTACAGCGTGGTGTACTAGACACAAGTATCAAGACACAAGACACAAGATAAAAGACTATGAAGACAATTTTTATTATTGCAGCGGGGATCGCTTCGGTTATCGGTGCCGGAGATGTTTTTTCCCAGACTTCGGGTACAATCGTCATGAGCGAAATGATGCGTGTGCCCGCCCGTCACGAGATTGCTTTGCCCGATATTCCCGGTTACAAAACGCTGAAGTGTGATTTCCATATCCACACGGTTTTTTCGGACGGGGTGGTTTGGCCCACCATGCGCGTGGATGAAGCCTGGGAAGACGGACTCGACGCAATCGCCATCACCGACCATATTGAGGGTCATCCGAAGAAACTGCCGGGACAGAACCATCAATCGTATGAAATTGCATTGCCTGTGGCTAAGGCCAAAAATATCATTTTGATCAAAGGTGGGGAGATTTCCAGGGGAATGCCTCCGGGGCATCTGAATGCCTTGTTCGTGACCGATGTGAATGCCCTGAATGTTCCGGACTATATGGACGCCATAAAAGAGGCCGTCAGGCAGGGTGGATTCATTGAGTGGAATCATCCGGGCTGGCGAAAGCAACAGCCCGAGGTGACCCGGTGGATGAAAGAGCACGAAGAAATCTGGCAAAAAGGCTGGATGCACGGCATCGAAGTTTTCAACGAAATGGAATGGTATCCCGA
>CAZOYZ010000229.1:0-8330 GCA_964584045.1 uncultured Prolixibacteraceae bacterium
CCGCAGTCACCCGCGTGCCTGCTTTCATGACAATTCCGCCTGCGCTGACCTGACTTGCGGCACACCGGACATTGGCGCCTTTCACGAATCCGGACGAAAGCAACCGGATCATGTTCCCGCTCCGTTCGACATCCTCCTGCGCGATCACCGTATCGGCCCCCCGCGGCAGCGGCGAGCCGGTATAGATGCGTGCCGCTTCGCCTTCCTCTAACAGGTAACCTGGCGGCGACCCGGCCGGGATCCCGGTGACGACTTTCCAGTGGCTGCGGCTGCCGTCAAAAGCTACGGCATATCCGTCCATCGCTGAATTGTGGAATGCCGGTACATCCACGACTGAGAATACATCATTGGCAATCACATAGCCCGTGGCTTCTACGGTGTTCATCTTGATCACGCCGCCGGTACGGGAATTTCGGGCTAATATTTTACGTGCTTCATAGACTGAGATCATCTGCTATCCTCCTATCCGGATCATACTGCGGTTTTCAATGGTGCCGGGATCAATCAGCCGGTAGTTCCCGGAAAACTGACCGCCCAGTTCCTTGTGCTTCCCCAGGATCGACGCGATGATGAGGGGCTCGATCGGTTCTCCGGCACGGTATGCCTTCAGAAGGTCCGTTTCCGCTTTCCCAAAAAGACAGTTTTTCATTTTTCCGTCGGCGGTAAGTCTGATCCGGTTACAGCCGCTGCAAAACTGGCTGCTCATCGTGGTGATAAAGGCGATCGTCCCCAGATGGCCTGTTACCTTGTATTTTTTTGCGGTCGCGTGCGGCTCATCCTTCAGCTTGATCAGGTCATATCCGCTACCGGCCATTTCCAGCAACTGTTGCGCCGTTACCACCTTGTCACTTCGCCAACGATTGCCGGCGAACGGCATGAATTCGATGAAACGGATGTGCAGTGGCAGGTCACGGGTGAGGTTGATGAAATCGTCCAGTTCTTTTTCGATAATCCCTGAAATGGCTACCGTGTTTATTTTGACCCGGATATCATTTTCCAGCAGCAGCAGGATGTTTTGCCAGACCTGATCAAAGGAATCGCGGCGGGTGACAGAGGCAAAGACTTCACGATCCAGGGTGTCGAGGCTGACATTGACCGACCGGATACCGACTTCCCTGAAAAGAACGATAAAGTTCCGTAATCTTGATCCGTTTGTCGTTAGTGTCAGTTCCACGGGCAACCTGCCCAGCCGCCGGATGATCTCGTCAATCCCGTCCCTGACAAGCGGTTCTCCCCCTGTCAGCCGGACCTTGTTAATCCCCATCCGGACAAATATGCCTGCGATCTCCTCCACTTCCGTGGGTTGCATCAGTTTTTGACCGGACAGGCACTGCATGTGCTCGTCGGGCATGCAGTAGGTGCACCGGAAATTACAATCGTCGGTTACGGAGATGCGCAGGTAATCATGTACTCTATTGAAGCGGTCAATAAGCATGATGTTTATTTTTTACTGTCGCTTTTCATAGGATCGGGCAGGAAACGCAGAAGCCAAAAGGAAAACAACGCCAATACAGCGGAGGCCATAAAGGTGGCTACTGCAAAAAACAGGTTTTCCTGCAGCGCGTTGTTCAGCGCTCCAAAGAGCAGCCAGATCTGGACGCTGATATTGATGATCAGCGTCAGGATAATGCCCGACATGATGATGTTTGTTTTTTCGGGACTTGCTTCATTTTGTGATCGTCTGAAATTGGCCATAATAAGAATTTAACTGTTTTTAAACGACCTCACATACACCAGACCCTCTTCGCGTACCACTTCCAGTTGCGGCAACGGCCGCGGGGGAGGCCCCTGGATCACTTCGCCCGTATGCGCATTGAAAAAGCCTTTGTGACAGGGACACTCAATCCGGTTATTTTCTGAAACATAGTGTACTGCACACGACAGGTGCGTGCACTTCTGCTCGAAAGCCCGCCATTCGCCATCGGGCAAATGAATCAACAGGTAAGGGACTGTTTGGGTGCCCTTTATTTCAAAGCGGAACATCTCACCAGGGAGCACCTCCGATTCCCTGCAGATAAAATGCACTCCTTCGAGTTTTTTATCCGGGAAAGCCAGCGATTTGATCACAATGGTACCGCTGGCCACCGCCAGTGCGCCTGAAAAAAAACTGAGAAATTTGGCAAATTCCCGTCTCGAGATATGTATGGCTTCTTTTTGACGGATCGGGAAGTCACTTTTCCAGTTTGGTATTTTATGGTTTGTCATACTTTTTAATTCACTTTTAAGTAGGTACTTCCCCTGGGCATCATCACGCTCACTTTGGTCTTTACATTTTCCCTTCCAAAGATGAAATGGTTGACAGGCACGCTGTTCGGGCGTTTTTCTCTCATTTCTTCGCGTGTGCCGTAGTAGAGCGCCTGGCTGGGGCAGACGGTCGCGCACATTGGTTTTTTCCCCACGCTTGTGCGGTCGTAACACATGTTACACTTCATCATCAATTCGGCTTTTTCCATTTTCTTTGGTACGCCGAACGGGCAAGCCAATACGCAGTTGGAACAGCCAATGCAATGGGACGTTTTTGCCGTATGCACGATCCCGTCCGTACCGATGGAGATGGCATCGGCCGGGCATACATTGGCACAGGCCGGTTCCTCACAGTGCATGCATACCTGAACCGTTGTCTGCACCGACAGAGGGCGTTCCACGTAGTGAATGTGAATCATACTTTCCTGACCATTTGTTTCACATTCAGCACAAGCCATTTCACAGGCATGACAGCCTATGCAACGCTGCATGTCAATAAAGAATTCCATTTTCTCCTCATTCTTCTCCTGCATTCTTCATCATTTTTCGGGTTAAAAACTTTGGTAAGCAGTGTGCGTTATTCTTTCCGGGCTTTTTTTCCCGGTCGGCACCAGCCGGCAGGCGCAGACCTTGAATTCGGGAATTTTGGATACCGGATCCAGAGCGCTGACGGTCAGCTGGTTGACCGATTGGACGCCTCCCCAGTGGTAAGGGATAAAGACGGTATCGGGACGGATCGTTTCAACGACCTGAGCCGGGAACTCTGCCTGACCGCGGCGAGTGACCACTCTGACCAGA
The DNA here is from genome assembly GCA_964584045.1 of uncultured Prolixibacteraceae bacterium. Lineage (GTDB taxonomy): Bacteria > Bacteroidota > Bacteroidia > Bacteroidales > Prolixibacteraceae > JBCFBK01. Next base: position 3,043 of record CAZOYZ010000229.1, read on the forward strand.
TCTCCGTTCAGGATGCCATACCGGATGGCCAGATCCGGATGAATTTCCAGAAGAGGTTCCGGGTACTGGTCAACCAGCTTCCCGATCCGGCGGGTTTGAGAACCGCTGAGATATTGCGAAACTACCCGGCCAGTGGTCAGGATCACCGGATACGCGTCGTCTGGGACTTCGGCGGGATCGCGGTATGGAGCCGGATTAAAGTGAGCTTTGCCATCCGGGGTCATGAATCTGCGATCCTCCCAAAGGCGCGGTGTCCCCGGATGATCTTCCGAAGGACACGGCCAGAAGATGCCCATGTGATCTTCGATTTTTTTGTAGGTGATCCCATAATAATCGGCAGTGCCTCCTTTGGATGCCACTCTCAATTCGTTAAAGACATCCTCGCTGGTGGCAAAGTTGAATTTGTCGCCGGCGCCCAGCCTGCGGGCCAGTTCCAGCAGGATGTCGCTGTCGCGGCGGGCTTGTTCAGGCGGATCTACGGCAGCGCGGATCCGAACCACACGCCCTTCTGCGGTAGTTACTGCACCTTCATCTTCCTCGTGCAGCGAACCGGCCATGATCACGTCGGCATGACGGGCAGTTTCACTGAGGAAAAAGTCAATCGCCACGAAATACTCCAGCTTTTCAAGCGCCTCACGTACAAAGTTGTTATCGGGCAGTGATACCAGAGGATTAAAACAAATGGTGATCAGCCCTTTTATTTCACCTTCGTGGATGGCCCGGATCATTTCATAGGCTGACAAACCTTTGCCGGGCAGTTCGCTTTCTTCGATCCCCCATACCCCGGCGATATATTTCCGGTGTTCCGGATTGCTGATGTCACGGTTTCCCGGCAACTGGTCACATTTATGGCCGTGTTCGCGGCCGCCCTGACCGTTACCCTGTCCGGTTATCGTGCCATAGCCGCAGTAAGGTTTGCCGATCCGCCCGGTCGCCAGTACCAGATTAATACAACTTACCACGTTGTCCACGCCTTTGGTATGATGCTCAATCCCGCGGGCATGAAGCAGAAAACTGGTGGCCGCCTTGCCCCACAGGGTGGCTGCTTCCATGATCCTGCCGGCGGGTACACCCGTGATTTTCTCCGCCCACTCCAGGTCATAATCTTTCACCGCACTCAACGCTTCTTCAAAACCACTGGTATACCGGTCAATGAAATCATGATCGAGCCAGTCATTGTCAGCCAGTATTTTTAGCATGGCGCCAAAAAGGGCCGAATCGGTTCCCGGGCGCACCGGCAGAAACAGATCGGCAGTCCGCGCGATCGGTGTAACCCTCGGATCGGCGACAATGAGCCTGGCGCCGTGATCGCGGGCTTCCCAGATGTAATGGGTCAAAGTGGGAAAAGTCTCGCTCACATTCGATCCGGCAATCAAAATAACCTCGGCATGCTTCAGATCGGCCCAACTGTTTGATATCCGGTCCAGCCCGAAAGCCTTTTTATTTCCGGCACCGGCACTGACCATGCAGAGGCGTCCGTTATAATCCAGATTGGCCGTTTTCAGAGCTACACGGGCAAATTTCCCGACCATATAACTCTTTTCATTGGTCAGCGAGACACCCGACAGCATACCCACGGCATTATTGCCATACTGCTGCTGGATACGGCGGACCGTGTCCACAGTTCGCTTCATGGCCTCTTCCCAGGAAATGGGTTCAAAACCTTTTCCTTCCACCCGTTGCAACGGATTCAGAAGGCGGTCGGGATGGTTGTTTTGAAGGTAACGTTCCACTCCTTTCGGACAAAGGCGGCCTTCATTGAAAGGAAACTCCATCCAAGGCTCAAACCCGACAACGCGATTGTCTTTAACCTTCAACTGAATACCACATTGCATGCCGCAAAAACAGCAATGTGTTTTGACCAGTTTGTCAGGCTCATGCGCACCGGTAAATCCTTCTTTCGGAGTATAGTTTTTATGTGGACCAAAATTTTTGATAATTTCTTCCGGTAAAACAGGTAATCTTGCCATAATTAAAAATTTCGGGTTACTCGTAAATGACCGGGCCTATCCAAAGAAGCTTCCCGATCGCTCGCGTATCTTATAATGTGCCTTAGCCAGCGCAGAACGTTTACCTTCAGGACTTAAATCCAGGTGGCTGCGTCCGTCTTCAAGCGTAAAATCAAATCCCAACTCTTTGGTAATCTTTTTCAGGTCTTCGACATGGGTTTTCGGCGCGAATGCTTCACCGGTGTGAGGACAGACCGCCATTCCCCGTTTTTCTCCCTCAGAGCGGTAAAGGATAGCCCCCAACTGAGCCAGCCTTTGGAAAATGTGGAAAAACTTTCCAAAGGGTAACCAGATCAGGAACAGGATCACGGTAACAGCATGAATAACAGCCATGAACTGGTATGTTTTCCCCTGGAGAAAGGTGTAATCAAACCATAGTCCTAAGCCTGTCACTGAGATCGCTATCAGCAATAACAGGGGGATCCAGTCAAATTCGAACGACTGGGTCGCGATAAGACCGCCATTGGTCATCCTCCTGCGCATCATGAGGAGAGCTCCGATGATCACCATAACGGCCGACCAGACCAGGCCATGAAAAATCAGAAGAGCGATCACTGATCCCAGCTTGAAACTTCCGGCCTCGAATCCGAATACGTACATGTCATACATGAGGGTATTGTCAGGCTTAAATTCAAAATGGATCCATCCGAATGTCAGCGGCAACGTGATGGCGAACGCCAGCATACATCCAAATGCCAGTAAAAAATGGCCCCACCACCGGGTTTTGCCCCGGGGATAAATGAAACGTTGAAAAATGATGTTGGTCACAAAAAGCCTGAGCGAAAGCACCGCATATTTCAGGAAGTCCCTGCTGAACAGGAACTGCAGGCTGCGCTTCCAATAGAGCCTGGTGGAAGGCCGCTGCAGCCAGACCGTATACCGGTAGGTCGTGCTGAAAACCGCGAAAACCGTGCCCACCAGGTAGGTAATAAGGGCCGGATCAAAGTTTTGTAGTTTGCGCGAACCTGTAAAAACCAATACGGCCACAAACAGAGCCGCCAGCGTTGACCTCATCAACGCCGCCTTATTCAATGTTTTAACCAAACGAAGCAGATCCATTGTTTATTCTTTTAAAACCATACATCCTGATCTTTTTGAACTGATGACGGATAAATCCCGTCATCACTGCAATCCAGGTAAAAAGAGCCACATAGATAAAATAGTCCGGAATTACTTTTAAAAATGATAATCCCAGCGCATGAGCCAGTTGAAATGTACATACCGTGTACATGCCCAGGGGAAAAACCATTCCCCAGTAACCTGCGTTGTAGCCGTGAGAACTGACCGGCAAGGGAACTTTTTTATACAGGTGACGCCAGATCCCAAGGATCAACATCAAAGGAATCCACCAGGAACTGGCCGACCAGTAAAAAAGTGTAAATCCTTTCAGAAAAGGAACAAATTCGGATAATATCCCTGTTCCGTTCATGACCGTGATCAGTTTGGAACCGGCCAGCGTGGTGATGGCCGCCGCTCCCATGTTAATCCAGTAAGGGGCACCCAATTCATCCGCTTTCAGCGTGAAAAAGGACAGGCGATAAATAATCAGCGACATGATGTACAGGTACATGATCCCTCCGGTAAGATAAAAAACCAACGCTGAAAAAACGGATATTTCCGGATGGCCGCTGTTTTCGATTAACGAGCTGATCAGCGTGGAAACCGCCTGCGTGGAAACAATGATGATGAGCCAGGCCCCGTTAATGCCTTTGTCCAGCGTGGGCTTTTCTTCCTTTATAGTAATGACCAGAAAAAAGCTGTAAGTAACAAACAACCAGGTAAAAACAGCTACCCGCAATAAAACCGATGCTACCTGGGGAAGCCCTTCGATAATTGAAAACTGGTTGCCTACGATCGCGGTTCCCGCCACAAATGTGAAAAAGCCCGGCCCCTTCTGGTAATCTTTCATGTCTTTCACAACCTCGGACGTGAAAAGGCAAATACGTAACAGGAAAAACAAAAGGAGGATCACGTAAAATGCCAGGTTAAGCCAATGGATCAGGGTGGCGAGCGTTTTAAAATTTAACAAATAAGACGCAATCGATACAATCCCTGTTGCCATGACCATGGCAAAGTAGGAAGTCGGCAGATTTTGTATTTCCTTTTTCAACGCTGGTTTTTGTGTAAATACGATTACAAAGATAAAAATGTCTTTTTATCTTTAAAAAAAACCGAAGCATCTTTTTTATTTGGATTTGGTCCCGGACAAAATAAAAGAATCCCGCCAGCCTGGCGGGATTCTTTTATTTTCAGGCGGAGAGTGAGGGATTCGAACCCCCGGTACCCCGAAGGGTACAACAGATTTCGAGTCTGCCCCGATCGACCACTCCGGCAACTCTCCGTTTGGAAGCGCAAAAATCATAAAATTTTCTGACTTGCAGAAACTGTCAGCCTTTTTTTTGCCCGGGGGAAGCAAAAAAGATTCTCCGGGCGAGTAAAACGGGTTGTTTTTCGGGTTTCTTTCCGCAGAACTGTTTTTTGGCACTATTTTTATGGGACAAATAAGGAAATTTAAAACTGAAGAAAAATGAATTTGACACAATCATCAAATCCGGTTTTTTCAAATGCGGTATTTGATCGAATTCGGACTGGTATACAGGAAGATAGGATGACCATCCAAGGAACTGTGAACAAAACCGGTCTGATGTTACTGATCCTGACATTTGCTGCCATTTTTACATGGCGGAAATTTTTTGGTGCCTACGATTATTCTTCGACCCCGCAGGAGGCATTTTCAGCTGTTTCAACCTGGCTGCTGATTGGTGGGATCGGAGGCTTCATTACCGCGTTGGTAGCTACCTTCAGTCCAAGGCGTTCAGCGGTTGCGGCCCCGGTTTACGCGGTATTTGAGGGGTTGTTTCTGGGAGGTATTTCGGCTTTGTTCGAGAGCATGTACCCCGGATTGGTGATGCGGGCCGTCTCACTTACCTTTGGCGTTTTCTTTGTTTTGCTGCTATTGTACCGGTCGGGGACCATCCGGGCGACAGGACGATTTAAAATGATTGTGCTGGCAGCGACCGGCGGAATTGCCCTGGTCTATCTGGTAAGTTTTATAGCAGGCCTTTTTGGCGCCGGCCTGACCTTTCTTTATGACAGCAGTCCGTTGAGTATAGGGATCAGCCTGGTGATCGTGGTGGTGGCTGCGCTGAACCTGATCCTGGATTTTGATTTTATAGAAAAAGGAGCCGCGGGGGGTGCTCCCAAATATATGGAATGGTATGGCGCGTTCGGGCTCATGGTCACTTTGATCTGGCTGTATCTGGAACTGCTCCGGCTTCT
>CAZOYZ010000230.1:0-5176 GCA_964584045.1 uncultured Prolixibacteraceae bacterium
ATGAAAGTCGGGGAACAAGCGCTTTATCTCGCTCAGCTAAAAGGAATGTCGCGGCATGATGCGCTGAAAAGTCTGAAATATTGGTTTGAGAAATTTGAGATCCAGCCCTGGTGGAACAAGAAGATCGAAGAACTCTCGAAAGGAATGCAGCAAAAGGTACAGTTTATCGTCACAGTGATCCACCGTCCGAAACTCCTGATCTTCGACGAACCGTTCAGCGGGTTCGATCCCATTAACACCAGTCTGTTGAAAGCAGAGATCCTCCGGCTCAGAAACGAAGGAGCCACCATTATTTTCTCTACGCACAATATGGGGTCGGTAGAGGAGATTTGTGATCATATCACTCTCATCAACAAATCGAAAAAGGTGCTGGACGGGAACATTCACGAAATTAAAGAACAACACAAGACCGGTATTTTTGAAATTGAAATCCCCCTCAACATGAACGCAGACAACTTTTTTTCAGATTACCGGTTCAGACTGATTGAACAGGAAACCCGTGGTAAAAGAAGACGTATTAAGTTTCAAAAAGCCGACGGCGAAAGCAACAATGAATTATTACATACATTGATGGCAAACCTTGAGATCTGCTCATTCCGGGAAGTGATTCCCGATATGAATGAAGTATTCATCCAGGCTGTTAACCATGCAAATCAAAAAGGAGGTCTGGTATGAACAAGTCCCTGATCATCCTGAAACGCGAATACCTGACGAGAGTGCGTAAAAAGTCATTTGTGATTATGACGCTTCTTGTTCCTTTCCTGTTTGCTGCCTTTACCATTCTGCCGGCCTGGCTGGCTATGCAGGATGACACCGAAAAGCGCACCATTGCTGTTTTTGACGAATCGGGCATCTTTCTGAACAGACTGGAAAATACCGAATTCACAAGTTTCCATTTTATCCCCCGCGAAGAATTTACCGGGCTGAAAAACAACGTGACCGGGACCTCTTTTTACGCGTTGCTTTTCCTTCCTTCCGACATTGCAGAAACCAGCCGTGCTGAAATGTACTCGGACAGGCAGGTGACCATGGATATCAAAAGTATGATCGAAGGGAAGCTTGAAAAAGTGATCGAAGCTGAAAAAAAGAACAAGATCATCGAACAGACGGGTATCCCGGATCTGGAAGAAAGGTTGGCAGCAGCACGCACCAGTATAAAATTATCTACTATAAAAGTAAATGAGGAGGGAGTAACGGTTAAAAGCTCTGCCGAAATTGCTATGGTTGCCGGATATGCTGCCGGCTTTATCATCTACATGTTCGTTTTCGTTTACGGGACGATGGTCATGCGGGGAGTCATGGAGGAAAAGACAAGCCGTATCGTTGAAGTGATCATCTCATCCGTAAAGCCGACGCAACTCATGTTTGGCAAAATCGTCGGCATCGGGTTGGTCGGACTGACGCAACTTTTATTTTGGATCATCATTCTCACGGCAATCATGACAGGCGTGCAAAGCTTCATGGGCGCAGACGAAATCATGCAGCAGTCACAAAACGTGATGGCTGCCCCGGCCGCGGACAATGGGAAAAACATGGTCCTTGAAGTCACCGGAATGATCAGTAACCTGAACCTGCCTCTTATTTTAGGAACTTTCCTTTTCTATTTTCTGGGAGGTTTCTTGCTTTATTCTTCGCTGATGGGAGCAGTCGGAGCCGCAGTTGACAGTGAAGAGGAAACACAGCAGTTTATGTTACCGGTAACGATCCCCCTGATCTTCTCCATTATTATCCTGTTCTCTGTTATTAAGAATCCGGATGGTCCGCTTGCTTTCTGGGCTTCCGTCATCCCCTTCACCTCCCCGGTGATCATGATGGCACGGATACCATTCGATGTTCCTGTCTGGGAACTTATTCTCTCTATGGCCATCCTTGTACTCTCTGTATGGGGAACTATCCGGGTGGCGGGAAAAATATACCGGACCGGTATCCTGATCTATGGAAAGAAGGTCAATCTTAAAGAAATCTTTAAATGGATCACTTATAAAAATTAATTCGGATAAAATTGTATTTAATTTCCATTTTTTTCTTATACTTGCTTTGTCATAAAATAAAGACGATGATCCGTACCTTCTTAAATAAACAAATGTGCTGTTGTATCGTTACAACGTGGGGAAGGTATGTTTGATCAAATCCGGAATTTAAAATACTATTTAAAATCAAATAAACAGGCCTTCCATACCGGAGGGCCTTTTTTATTAATTCTTAAAAGCGATCATTATGAGATTTAACAACATTTTGGAAACTATCGGGAATACCCCGCTGATCAGGATCAACAACCTCTTTTCAAATGATTATGAGGTGTATGTAAAGATGGAAAAAGCAAATCCCGGAGGGAGCATTAAAGACCGGATTGCCTTATCGATGGTCGAGGATGCGGAGAAGAAAGGATTTTTAAACGCGGACACGCTGATTGTCGAACCTACTTCGGGAAATACCGGGATCGGCCTGGCACTGGTTGCCGCCGTAAAAAAATACAGGCTTATCCTGGTTATGCCCGAATCGATGTCGATCGAACGCCGGCGTATCCTGACCGCCTATGGAGCCGAACTGGTGCTCACTCCGAGAGAAAAGGGCATGAAAGGCGCCATCGAAAAAGCAGCAGAGATCGCCGCCGAAAACCAAAATTCCTGGATCCCCTCCCAATTTGAAAACGAGGCCAACATTGAGGCACACCGGAGGCATACTGCACAGGAAATACTTCGTGATTTCCCTGAAGGTTTCGATTACCTGATCACCGGTGTGGGAACAGGAGGGCACATCTCGGGGGTAAGCGAGATCCTGAAACAGCATTTTCCCGGATTAAAAACCTTTGCAGTTGAGCCCGAATTGTCTGCGGTCCTCAGCGGGAAACAACCCGGGCCTCATCCAATTCAGGGGTTAGGAGCAGGCTTTATTCCCGGCACCTGCCGTACCGAATTCCTCGACGGCGTTATCACCATTGCAAAGGAAGAATCGTTTGAATACGCCCGCAGAGCTGCAAAAGAGGAAGGATTATTTATCGGGATTTCTTCGGGCGGAGCCCTCGCTGCGGTGGCCAAAAAGCTCGGCGAATTGCCAAAAGGGTCAAAAATCGTCACGTTTAGCTACGACACCGGCGAACGTTACCTGTCGATCGAAGGACTTTTTTAAATACTTTTACCGGCAGGCAGCCTACCGTTGCCTGCCGGTAAAAAATAAAAATGAGACTTGCAATAATTGATTTGGGCACCAACACCTGTAATCTGCTGATTTCTGATGCCTTTGAAAAAAAATACGAAATTCTTTATCAGGGCAAAGAAGGTGTTAAACTTGGGAAGGGCGGCATCCACAAGAACCTGCTGACACAGGAAGCTTTTGACCGGGCTGAAGCGGCGCTGAAAAAACATCTCCGAACGCTCAGCAGCTTCCGGGCAGAAGAAGTGATCACCATTGCAACTTCTGCAGTCCGGGATGCAGTGAATAAAAATGAATTCTCAGATTTTCTGCTGAAAAAAACCGGATTGAAACTTGCTGTGGTTTCCGGCGAAGAAGAGGCCACGCTGATTTTTAAAGGCGTGAAACTGGCTTTTGATCAGGTGCCCGACCACTCGCTGATACTCGACATAGGGGGCGGAAGCAACGAACTGATCATCCCGGTCAATAATGAAATTGCCTGGAAGCAGAGTTTTCCCCTGGGCATGGCACGCGTTACAGGGCAATTCCCCATATCCGATCCCATTAACCCTGAAGAAGCAGGAAGTATCAGGTCCTGGTTCGATGAGGGGCTGACTGCGCTCTGGGATCAGTTTAAAGGAAAGACTCCCGTCCGGCTGATCGGATGCGCAGGGGCTTTCGATACCCTGGCAGACCTGCTGGATGAAACACCGCCGGGAACAAAATCCCGTGTCACTCAGGATATCAGCTTAGAAGATTTTGACAGGCTTTCGATGAAGGTGATCCGGTCTTCCGCCGCACAGCGCGAAAAGATGACCGGCATGGATCCGCTCCGCCTGGAAATGATCGTTCCTTCATTTATTCTCATCAGACTCATCCTGAACCGGCTGCCTGTCAGGCACCTCACACAGACAGGCTTTTCTTTGCGGGAAGGAGTTTTATACGAACGGATAAATCGCTAAATTGCACGAAAATAATCAATCGAAATGTCCCGGATTTTAGTGATCGATGACGAACGCAGTATCAGGAACACCCTGAAAGATATCCTGCAATACGAAAAATACGATGTGGATCTGGCGGAAGACGGAAAGCACGGTCTGGAGCTGATCGGTAAAAATGAATATGACATCGTGCTGTGTGATATTAAAATGCCCGGAATGGACGGTATTGAGGTTCTGGGGCAGATCCAGTCTTCGTTTTCTGACACCCCTGTGGTGATGATTTCCGGGCACGGGAACATCGATACCGCCGTGGAATCGATCAAAAAGGGAGCCTTCGACTATATCGAAAAACCGTTGGATCTGAATCGTTTGCTGATCACCATCCGGAATGCCACGGACAAGTCCAGTTTACTGACGGAAGCCAAAGTCCTTAAAAAGAAAGTCAGTCAAAAGTATGAGATCATCGGGAGTTCACCGGCTATGGTGAAAGTGCTGGATATGGTCGACCGGGTAGCCCCTACCGAAGCCAGGATATTGATCACCGGGGCAAACGGAACCGGGAAAGAACTGCTTGCCCGCCGGCTTCACGAAAGAAGTCACAGGGCCTCGGGACCTTTTGTTGAAGTAAACTGTGCGGCTATTCCGTCAGAGTTGATCGAAAGCGAGCTCTTCGGACACGAAAAAGGAGCGTTTACTTCGGCGTTAAAACAACATAAAGGAAAGTTTGAGCAGGCTGACGGGGGGACGCTCTTCCTCGATGAGATCGGTGACATGAGCCTTTCGGCACAGGCAAAAGTACTTCGCGCCCTTCAGGAAAATATCATTGCCCGGGTTGGAGGAGACAAACCCATCAAGGTCGATGTCAGGGTTATTGCTGCCACCAATAAAAATCTGAGCGAGGAGATCCATAAAGGAAACTTCAGGGAAGACCTGTACCATCGTCTCAGCGTGATCCTGATCCCCGTTCCCTCATTAAATGAACGGGAGGAAGACATCCCGGAGCTGGCCAATTATTTTATCCATCAGATTTGCAATGAATACGGCATGCCGCTTAAGAACATCACGCCCGATGCCATTGAAAAACTGAAGCAATTCAGGTGGAC
>CAZOYZ010000230.1:5276-8326 GCA_964584045.1 uncultured Prolixibacteraceae bacterium
ACTTACAACGAAACATTTTTTCGCATCAAACAAACAACTTCCTGTGTTTGTTGTTATAACTCAACGAAAGATGGGATCATGCTCATATTTGCGAGGTAATTACGCGGATGATCCGTTTCATTTTTCTCATAGTTAACCTCTGAATGCGGAAAGTTTATTTGTTGTTGTCATGGCGTATTTTCTTAAACTTTATTCTGGTTACTGATCAGAGTGCAATCCGTTATTCAGAGGTTATTTTTATTGCTTAACCCCGGCGGCACCCGCACGCATTTTTCAATAAGACCACCTTCATTTACGAATATTATGCGTTATATTTGATACGTAAATAAAAGCGATCAGCATGAATAAAATAGCTGTGTTCCCAGGGTCGTTCGATCCCTTCACGATCGGACACGAAAGTATTGTCAGACGTGCACTGCCCATGTTTGACAAGATCATCGTCATGATTGGATACAATACGAACAAAAAATCATTCTTTGACCTTTCACAGCGTCTTCGCTGGGTTCGGAAAGTCTTCGCCGAAGAACCCAAAGTTGAAGTGATGGAGCACGAAGGATTAACCGTTGATTTCTGCAAAGCCGTGGGAGCCAGTCATATTCTTCGCGGGTTACGCACGTCATCCGATTTCGAATATGAACGGGCTATTGCCCAGATGAATAAAAAGCTATATCCGGCCATTGAAACCGTCTTCCTGCTAACCATGCCCGAACATACTCCCATTAATTCGTCGATCGTAAGAGATATCATCCTGCACGGGGGAGATGCTTCCATGTTCCTGCCAAAAGCCATCAATATGGACCGGTCCGCCGGGGAAAAAGAATAAATCACCTCAGACAAGACCGTAACATCTTTTTCAGATTTGCATAGGTAGATGCATAAACTTCTGCCAACTCATCCTTCTCAAACCATCGTACCATTTCGATACCTTCTTCAGACTGAGGAGAAACAGCTCCATTGCCGTCATGTACCATTTCAAACCAGGAAGTCTTTTTCAGCACCCAACCGGCGTACTGCACATGCGGGGAACGGTAAAGATGAAAGGTCGCCGGAAGTTCCTTTGTGATTTTCAGTTGATCCAGACCGCATTCCTCCCGGACTTCCCTCAGGGCAGCCTGCGGAGCCGATTCATTTTCTTCAATTCCGCCTTTAGGCAGGTCCCAACGCCCAAACCGTCTGATGAAAAGAAAACGCCCGCCGCGGTCAATCACCAATCCACCGGCTGCCGGCATCTCCTTCAGATTCGCGGCAAGCATTTTTTGCCACCCCTTTCTGACTACGCAAAGAATCCTTCCAGCCGATCGTAAATGACCGTTTTCGATGGCTCCCAACAATGCGGTAAAATCCGCAAAACACTCTATGTCAGCAACATAATCAATGTTATCTTTAAATGAAATATTCCTTTCTGACACAAATGACAGCTGACATTCATTAAAAAAAACTTCGTACATTTGCCGTAAACTGATATTAAACATTCATCATTATGGAAGACATCCAATTGGAAGTGACCAAAAGACTTGTACAAATTAACACAATAAAAATCCAACCTTCAAATCCGTTTACATGGGCTTCGGGTTGGAAGGCCCCTATCTATTGTGACAACCGCAAGTTGTTATCCTATCCTGAGACGCGGACCTTTGTCAGGGACCAGTTTGTCAGGCTGATCAGGAAAATGTATCCGGAAGCAGAGGTCATTGCCGGAGTAGCTACCGGAGCCATTGCTCACGGTATTTTGGTTGCTCAGGAACTAGGCCTGCCGTTTATTTATGTTCGTTCAACCCCGAAAGATCATGGATTGGAGAATCTCATAGAAGGTGACCTCAAGGTGGGCCAAAAAGTAGTGGTCATTGAAGACCTGGTTTCCACGGGAGTGAGCAGTCTGAAAACGGTCGACGCAATTCATAATTTTGGCGGCCAGGTATTAGGTATGTTGGCAATATTTACCTATAATTTCCCGTTGGCTAAAGAGAACTTTGCAAAAGCGGGTATTGAGCTTACGACTTTGAGTCGTTACCAGGTACTGTTGGATATCGCTTTGGCAACGGGAGATATTAAAGAATCACAGATCGAATCGTTGAATAAATGGCGTGAAGATCCGGCAAATTGGGGAAAATAGCAGCGTAGATGAGTATTCAGAAATATGTAAGTGAAGTCAGGCAGATTGAGCACAGCCAGGAGATCGTATACAACTATCTTTCGAATTTTGAGAACCTGTCGCAGTATATTAACGACGGACTCCTTTCTTCGATCAATGATAAGGTGCCTCAGATAAAGATCAGCAATTTTGAATCGGACCAGGATTCGTGTCGTTTCCAGGTGGCAGGAATGGGAAAAGCCGAGATCAGGATCGTTGAGCGCGAACCTGCCAAAACGATCAAAATTGTTAGTTCCGGAGGCCTGCCAATTGGCGTTACCTTATGGATCCAGCTTTTACCTGCGTCTACGTATCAGACCAGGATGAGGCTCACCTTGCATGCAGAAATGAACATGATGATCAAAATGATGGTCAATAGAAAACTGGAGGAGGGTATTAATCAGATAGCGGACATGCTGACCAAACTGCCTTATCAATAGTGTTGAGGATGAGAGAAATTCATAATAGGAGGGCTGTTCTGATTTCTGCACAGCCTTTTTTTGTTTTCGTAAAATGATCAATTCCTGTTGTTTGTTGTTTACTTGTAAATAGCTTTTATTTCCTAATCCTGATACTTGTGTCTTGATACCTGATACTTCTAACTATGAAAATCTTCAACAAAAACGATAAGATGAGTTCCCTGGTAACGGGAAATTATAATTTATTGCCCGTCATCAACCGTTTCGGTATACGATTGGGATTCAAAGAAAAAACGATTGGGGAGATTTGTGACGAACAGAATATTCATACCGGTTTTTTTCTGGCGATCGTCAATACGTATAATGATGAAAGCTATTTTCCTAAGTCCGAACTGCTTTCATTTTCCCCTTTCCTCATTATCGATTATCTGATGACTACCCATCAGTACTATATTAATTATGTCCTCCCGAAGATAGAACGGCTTTTGAACCAGGTATTG
>CAZOYZ010000231.1:0-3340 GCA_964584045.1 uncultured Prolixibacteraceae bacterium
GCGGTCGTTGAGCGGAAAATGACGCCCGACGAAAAAACCGCTTTGAAACTGAATATCGGAAGGATCCCGGAGATCATTCTGGACAGTACCGACCGCAACCGGACTTCACCGTTTGCTTTTTCGGGGAACCGTTTTGAATTCAGGGCCGTCGGGTCATCGGCCAATTGTGCCGCAGCCATGATCGCGTTAAATACCGCCGTAGCGTCTCAACTGGTCCAGTTCAAAAACGAAGTGGACCGGCTGATCGGGAAGGGAACAAAAAAGGACGAAGCGATTTTCCAGGTACTCAAGCGGCTGATCATTGAATCCAAACCGGTCTGTTTTGACGGCAACGGGTACAGTCCTGAATGGGTCAAGGAAGCCAGGAAGCGCGGCTTATCGAATGTAAGGAGCGTTCCGAAGGCTATTTCCGCGTATTTAAAGAAAGAATCGGTGCGCCTGTTTGCCGGGCAGGAAGTGATGACCCTGAAGGAGCTTGAAAGCAGGGCAGAGGTGGAGTACGAAAAGTTCACGAAGAAAATCCAGATTGAATCACGCGTGCTGGGAGATCTGGCCATCAATCATATTGTCCCTACGGCAATGGAGTATGAAACGCGTTTGCTGAATAACGTGAAGAGCCTGAAGGACGTATTCACCCCCGAGGAGTTTAAATTGCTTTCGGAAGAACGCCTGAACCTGATCCGCGAGATCGAAGGCCATATTACGGCGATCAAAATAAAGGTATTTGAAATGACCGAAGCAAGGAAGAAGGCCAATGTCATTCAAAAAACAGACGAAAAGGCAAGGGCCTATGAAGAATGGGTCTGTCCGTTCCTGGATGATATCCGGTCTCATATCGACAAGCTGGAACTGAGCGTGGATAATAAATTGTGGCCATTGCCCAAGTACAGGGAGTTGTTGTTTATCCGGTAACGCGGATATTTGAACAGTGTATTCCGTGTAAACGGCTGCGAAGTTCACACAAAAATATTAACTTTGCGGCTCAATCTTGCAGACACGGTTTATGAGCGACAGCAGATACATGGCCCGGGGTGTTTCTGCCTCGAAGGAAGATGTCCATCAGGCGATTAAGAATATAGACAAAGGATTATATCCGAAGGCATTCTGTAAAGTGATACCCGACGTACTGGGAGGCGATCCGGACTGGTGCAATATTATGCATGCAGACGGTGCAGGCACCAAGTCGTCGCTGGCATACCTGTACTGGAGGGAGACGGGAGACCTGTCGGTCTGGAAAGGAATTGCCCAGGATGCCGTGATCATGAACCTGGACGATCTGCTGTGCGTGGGGGCGACCGATCATATCCTGCTGTCGTCGACCATCGGCCGTAACAAGCGCAAGATCCCGGGGGAAGTCATTGCGGCCATTATTAACGGTACCGATGAGCTTTGCCGGGAATTACGTGAACTGGGTGTGGGGATCTATCCCACGGGAGGTGAAACCGCCGATGTGGGCGACCTGGTCCGGACGGTGATCGTTGATTCGACCGTAACCTGCCGGATGAAAAGAAAAGATGTGATCTCGGCCGGTGAGATCCGGGCAGGCGACGTGATTGTCGGGCTGGCGTCGTTTGGGCAGGCAACCTATGAGAAAGCTTATAACGGAGGCATGGGCAGCAACGGGCTTACCTCGGCGCGCCATGACGTGTTTTCAGGATACCTGGCTGCGAAATACCCGGAGAGCTATGACCCGGAGATCCCTGCAGAGCTGGTTTACTCGGGCAGCCGGAAGTTGACCGGGGCGATCGGGGAACTGGGAACAGATGCGGGAAAACTGGTGCTCTCACCTACCCGGACCTATGCGCCGGTGATCAAAAAAATCCTCGATCAATACCGCGGGCAGATTCACGGTTTGATCCACTGTTCGGGGGGGGCACAAACCAAGGTGCTGCATTTTGTGGATCAGGTACGGGTGATCAAAGACAATCTTTTTCCTGTGCCGCCTTTGTTCAGGATGATCCGCGAAGAGTCAGGGACAGAATGGCAGGAAATGTACAAGGTTTTTAACATGGGACACCGTATGGAAATCTATGTGGCTCCCGAATTGGCAGACGCCCTGATTGAAATTTCACAATCTTTTCACATTGACGCCAGGATCATCGGCAGGGTGGAGCCATTTGATGGCACGAAGGTTGTAATTCGATCGGAGTTCGGCACATTTGAATATTAAAAAGGAAAAAGGCAGGGCGAAAGAAGATTTTTTCGAGAATCTGAAAGCCTGAGAATCTGAAAGTCCGAAAATCTAAAAATCTGGTTTTATGGCAGATTATTCATTGGCAGAAAAATTTATACCTATCAAATACCGCTTTGAGGAAGTGGCTCAGCAAATCACTGATCCTTCCGTGATCGGCGATATGAAGCGTTTTGTTAAGCTTAACCAGGAGTACCGGAGGCTGGAAGCCTTGGTGGGGGTGTTTAAAGAATACCGGAATTTGCTCGACAATATTGAATCGGGCAAGCAAATGCTGGCAGAGGAGACCGATCCGGGAATCAGGGAGATGGCCCGTGAGGAGATCGAGCAGAGTGAAATGAGGATCCCTGAAAAGGAAAAGGAGATCAAATTGTTGCTGGTGCCCGCGGATCCGGAAGACGGTAAAAATGCGATCCTTGAAATCCGTGCAGGGACGGGAGGCGATGAGGCCAGCTTGTTTGCGGGCGATCTTTTCCGCATGTATACCAAGTATAGTGAAAGAAAGGGCTGGCGGACGGAAGTCACTCACGTCAGTGAAGGGCCATCGGGGGGATACAAGGAAATCGTAGCCAAGGTGACCGGTGAGAATGTGTACGGGGTACTGAAATATGAGTCGGGTGTTCACCGGGTACAGCGGGTTCCGCAAACCGAAACGCAGGGCCGCGTGCATACCTCGGCGGCTTCGGTGGCCGTTTTGCCCGAGGCCGAAGAGTTTGACGTGGAGCTGAAGGAAAGTGATATCCGGAAGGACACCTATTGTTCATCCGGCCCGGGGGGACAGTCCGTCAACACGACTTATTCGGCAATCCGCTTAACACACCTCCCTACAGGCATTGTGGTTACCTGCCAGGACGAGAAGTCGCAGCTGAAGAACCTGGCCAAAGCAATGGGCGAACTGCGTACGCGTATCTATAATATGGAGTACCAGAAATTCCTTGACGAGATCGCATCGAAACGGAAAACCATGGTGTCGACGGGTGACCGTTCGGCCAAGATCAGAACCTATAACTGGCCTCAGGGGAGGGTTACCGATCACCGGATCAACCTGACCCTGTATAATCTCCAGGCGATTATTAACGGCGACCTGGACGAGATTATCGGGAAGCTGCAGGTCGAGGAAAATGCTGAAAAGCTTAAGGAGGCAGCGAT
>CAZOYZ010000231.1:3440-6958 GCA_964584045.1 uncultured Prolixibacteraceae bacterium
CGATTTCCAGTTCCTGAAAAATGAAGAAGGAGACCTTCTGTTTGAGTCGGTCCTGAAGGCCTCCCAAAAATGGGGTACCACCGATAATATGATGTATGTGGTCGGCGCCACCCAGGCACAAAAGCTGGAGGAGATCCGGAAACTGGTGCCTGAGCACTTTTTGCTCGTGCCCGGTGTGGGAGCCCAGGGAGGAAGCCTTCAGGAGGTGGCCCGGTACGGGATGAACGACTGGTGCGGGTTGCTGGTGAATTCATCGAGGGCGGTTATTTACGCTTCCGCAGGTGACGACTTTGCTCAAAAAGCCAGAGAAGCTGCGACCGATGTCCGGCTCGATATGGAAAAATTACTTCTTGAGGCCGGACTGTTGTGATTGATTATTTATGATTGATTATTTGTGATTGAGGCTATCAATCATCCATCATCATTTAAAACAGCGCGGTCATGAGCAGGTATTTTAGCAAAAGGCCGGCAAAGCTGAAGGCGAATGCTTCTTTAACCCGGTGTTTCAGCATTCCTGCCGCCAGGAGGATCACGGGAGAAGAAAGGGGTAGCAGGTTAAATACAAAGATGGCGATATTCCCATACTTACGGATTTCCGATTCCGCTTTCTCATAACGCTGCCGGCCGATTAACCGGTCTATGATCTGCTTGCTGAACGAACGTCCAATGTAGTAGTCAACCGCCTGCGAAAAGATCGCTGTCCCCACAGCGACCAGGTTAAGCAGCACGACGTTCAGGTTCGTGTTGAGGTAATAAATGAAGGCCAGTTCCACCGGCATAAAAATAAAAAACAAGTATCCCGAAAGATTGATGATGGCGAACGAAAGCAGCGTATGTTCTTTTGACCCGTATATTTCTCTGCCGATCGTTAATGAAGCGATCACCACCGCGGCAACTGCCGGCAACATAAAAACTACAATACGTTTTATTTTTCGTCGGGTTTGGTTCATCCTGTCGGTTTTACCACTCCAAGTTAGTGGCTTTTTGATAAAATAGCTACGAATTTCGGCCGAAAATTTTATGTTATCGTTTTTAGAATTTTTGTAATTTTAATGAATTAAACAGACACTCACAAACTTATGAATGAATCTTTCCTGCAGTTTGTCTGGAAGCACGGGTTGTTTGATGCCCGGCGGCTGCGTACCGGCGATGGTCAGCAGGTGAAGGTTTTGTCGGCAGGGATCGCTAATCAGGATGCCGGTCCGGATTTTTTTAATGCAAAAATCCGGATAGGGGAGACAATCTGGGCAGGAAACGTGGAGATCCACCAGCGTGCGTCAGAGTGGAACCGGCATCAGCATGATGAGGATCCCGCATACGATAATGTGATCCTTCATGTGGTCGGGCAGGATGATCAGCAGGTGCTCAACTCCAAAGGACGGTTGGTTCCTGCCATGGTCCTGCGGTATGCCGGTTACCTGGAGGCAAATTATGAGGAGCTTATACGGGGCGGCGGGTGGATTGCCTGTCAGGATCAGTTTCATCAGATTGAATTACTGACCTTACAAATCTGGTTTCACGGGTTGATGGTTGAACGGCTCCGGCAGAAGACTTCAGAAATCATTCAACGGCTGGAGCAAAACGGGAATGACTGGAATGAGACGTTTTATCAGTTCATGGCCAGAAATTTCGGATTTAAAACAAACGCGCTCCCGTTTGAACTGCTTTCCAGGTCGTTGCCTTTGCATGTGGCCGAAAAACACAGGGATAACCTGTTTCAGCTTGAGGCGCTGCTTCTGGGAACAGCAGGATTACTGAACGAGGAGTTGGTCGGAGATGACTATTTCCTGTCGTTAAAGCAGGAGTTTTCCTTCCTGTACCGGAAATACAGGTTGAAGCCGGTGCCTGCACATTTGTGGAAATTCCTGCGGCTGCGCCCCGTCAATTTCCCGACAATCCGCATTGCCCAGTTTGCGCGGTTAATCCATCAGTCCACGGCGCTGTTCTCCAGACTGGTTGAGATGAAGGACCTGACGGAAATCAAGGAACTTTTTCAGGTTCAGGCCTCGGATTACTGGAATACCCATTACCGGTTCAACAGACCCTCCCCCGACAGCCGGAAACACCTGGGGCCGTCTTCCTTTTACAATATCGTGATCAACACGTTCGTTCCTTTTTTGTTCGTTTACGGGGATTACTCCCATAAGCAGGAATTGAAAGACCTGGCGCTGGATTTTTTAGAGAAGGTACCTCCCGAGGAGAATGCGGTTATTCGTCATTGGAAGGAACTTGGCGTCCCGGTGCGCTCGGCTTTCGACAGCCAGGCCCTGATCCAGCTCAAAAACAACTACTGTAATTCGGGAAGATGCCTGAACTGTCCGGTCGGAACAAAACTGGTGAGCAAACACCGGGGGGACTCTGTGCAGAATTTTTTTCCGGTAAACCGATGAATTTCAAATATTCTTCTTACTTTTGCGCAGATTTTTTGAATTAATTTTAAGCGGTTGTTATTTTACGCGATGCAACGGCTTAAACATGGTATCACCATTAAAAAGGAAAATATGTATTTAACTCCTGAAGTAAAAAAGGGAATTTTTGAGAAACACGGCAAAAATGCAGCCGACACCGGTTCTTCAGAAGGGCAGATAGCCCTGTTTACTTTTCGTATTGCTCATTTGACGGAGCATTTGAAAGCCAATAAAAAAGATTTCAGTACACAGCGGGCCCTGGTCAGCTTAGTCGGAAAACGTCGCAGGTTGTTGGATTACCTGCAGAAGAATGATATCGAAAGGTATCGAAACATTGTCAAGGAACTCGGGCTACGCCGATAAATTATTCAGGATAAAAGGCAATGAATTCATTGCCTTTTATTATTTTTGATATCCCACCACGGAAAAATATGCTGTATTATTAAATTATTATTTCTATTTATTTATGAGTCAAGCAATTACTAAAACAATTGACCTTGGTGACGGACGTAAGATTACGATTGAAACAGGTCGTCTGGCCAAGCAGGCTGATGGCGCTGTCGTTGTCAGGATGGGTGGCACGATGCTGCTGGCTACCGTTGTATCGGCCAGGGAAGCGGCAGAAAATGTTGATTTTATGCCGGTGTCGGTCGACTATCGCGAAAAATTTTCGGCAGCAGGTCGTTTTCCGGGTGGTTTTTTGAAGAGAGAAGCCCGTCCGTCGGACGATGAGATCCTGGTGGCCCGGTTGGTTGACCGTGCTTTACGCCCGTTGTTCCCGGCCAATTATCACGCGGAGACTGCGGTGATGATCATGCTGATCTCGGCCGATGAAAATGTGATGCCGGATTCTTTGGCCGGCCTTGCCGCTTCGGCAGCCATCCAGGTTTCGGATGTGCCTTTTGAATGCCCGATCTCGGAGGTGAGAGTGGGACGCGTTCATGGTGAATTGATCATTAACCCCAGCGCGGCGCAACTGAAGGAATCGGACATGGATATTATGGTTGGTGCTTCGCACGACAATATTATGATGGTGGAAGGTGAAATGGATGAAGTGACTGAAGAAGATATGCTTCAGGCCATTAAGTTCGCTCACGACGCCATTAAGGT